>CAMYLH010000654.1 GCA_947259065.1 uncultured Desulfobacterales bacterium | reverse complement strand
CCCTTGTTAATGGTGCTCTCAGCCCGGCTTTGCGGCTATAACGGCGACTATGAAAAGACCTTTTCGACCGCCTTGGAATATCTGCATGCTGCAACCCTACTGCATGATGATCTGGTAGACGAAGCCACGCTGCGCCGGGGAAAACCGGTGGCGCATTCAAAATGGGGTAATTCCATTGCCGTACTGGTAGGTGATTACCTGTTGGCCCGGGCCTTATCCATTTCGGCCGGAACCGGGCGACTCCGGATTGTTCAAATCCTGGCGGGACTTACTGAAAACATGTCCCAGGGTGAAGTTCACCAGCTGATGCGAAAAGGTGACATCAGTCTGACAGAAGACGAGTACAAAGACCTAATCCGCCGCAAAACCGCCATGCTCTTTGAAGCCGCCTGTCGTGTTAGTGCCATTATAGCGGATGCATCCGAAAAACAAGAAAAGGCCCTTGCTGAATACGGGTATAACCTGGGGATCGCTTTCCAGATGGCCGATGACCTGTTTGATTACACCCTGCAGACTTCCGAATTCGGCAAAGAGGTCGGGGCTGATCTCAGAGAGGGAAAATTAACCCTGCCGATTATTTACGCGTTACAGCAGGCGCAGTCCGGCGACCGGGAGTTGATGATAAAGATAATCCAGGACCAGAGCTTTTCTGAAGCGGATTTTAATACCCTGAGGGATTTGCTGGAAAAATACGGTGGCCTGACGTATACCTATAATATGGCGGCGTCTTATCTTGATGTTGCTAAAAAGGCTTTGACTGTATTTGATTCCTCTGCGACCAAAGAAACGATGATGGATATTGCGGAATATGTGCTGGCTCGCAGCGAGTAGCGGCAATTATCTTTATCCTTGATTCCTGGAGTTTTTTCCTTTATTCAGACCTCATTGAATAGTTTGCCGGTTGAATGGTTGATTAGGTGAATTATAGTCATCATTTTAAAATGTTACGATTGTTAACACATGAAGTGTTCAATTATTTTGTAAATATGCCATAAATCCATATTTATAACCATTCAACCAATCAACTAATCAACCCATCAACGATATTTGTTATCGGGTATTTGCGCTTAACGATTCTACCAGACACGGGGGATAGACGGTATGAGGATACTTGTTCCCAAATTCAGCCGATTAATGCTTGTGTTATTTTGTCTGGCCGCGGCGGCATTGATTAATTTTGACATCGCCTATAGCCAAAAGCCTGCCGAGACTAAAACATATGTTGTGATCGGATCGGCAACGGTGTATCGCGGCAATGTGTCCGCCGCCCGAGAAAAGGCCATCTCGGACAGTCTCGTTACGGCGGTGGCGCTGATGATCGAAGATCTTTTGCAGTTAGATTCTCTGGTGGATAATTTTCCACAACTCAACGAACTGTTGTTGGATCGAAAAAATACCTTTGTTCGGGATTACAAGGTACTGACCGAGGCAGCCCGTGGTAAATCATATCGAGTGCTGGTAAAAGCCACCGTGTCCGGTGAAAAATTAGCGAAACAATTGGCCGACGCCGGCATTTTACGGACCCGGACAACACTGCCCCGGGTTTTGTTCCTGGTTGTCGAAAAGAGCGTCAGGGAGCCGTTACCGATTTTTTGGTGGAGCGCAGATGATGCAAATTTCGTATCTGTTTCTGAAACGGCCATGGCCGAGCATTTAAGGGGGGCCGGATTTGAAATAATAGACCACCGGGGCTTACGGCAAAAACCTCTAATAAACTGGGACGACTTTGATAAGCCGACCTTGACGGATCAGGAGGCAGCGACGCTGGGCGCCAGCCTCAAGGCAGATGTGGTCGTGCTGGCAACATCGATGGCTAGTCCTTCCACAAACGTCATGGGCTCGGCCATGAGATCGTTTAACGGGACGGTCACCGCCCGGGCAATTCGGACAGATTCCGCAGAACCAATGTTTAACCTTACCCGCACAGCGGCAGCCGCCAATGAAGACGACATCATCGGTGGCAAAGAAGCGCTTGCGAATGTCGGCAACCTCGCTGGTCAGGAACTTGCGCAACAACTGACTTTCGTATGGCAGAGACAGGCCGGCAGACCCGCCGTGGTCGAATTGAGCATTCAAGGTACGAGCCATCTTGCCAGCTACGTTAAGTTTCGCAAATCACTGAACACGATTTCCGGCGTGGAAGGCATACGGGTAAAAGAAATTAAATCCAATGAAGCAACCTTGCTGGTTGAATATAAAGGAAAAGCCAAAGATCTGGCGGCTGCCTTAATGCTGCAAAATTTTAAATCATTCGGGATTAATATTTCCGAGGTGACAATTAATTCAATACGCATCGAGCTTGTTAAGGGATGACGAAGGACGAAAGACGAGTGACGAGTGATGAGTGACGAAGGACGAGTGACGAGTGACGAAGGACGTAATCGCTGTGCTCTGTCTTTTTTAAGAATTAAGACGTTGGGAAACCTGTGCTTTTGTTTTTGTCGCTGGAAGCGAGTTACGCAAACTGTGATCGATGAATTTTCCTTGACAGTAAAAGTGACCGGTGCTACTTAAACACGACATTTAAAGGCACGTAGCTCAGGGGGAGAGCGCTACCCTGACACGGTAGAAGTCGGGAGTTCAAATCTCCCCGTGCCTACCAGAGAAATCAAGGGGTTATGG
>CAMYLH010000653.1 GCA_947259065.1 uncultured Desulfobacterales bacterium | reverse complement strand
GTGATCTCATCAAACACTTCCAGGAACGCTTTCAAACCCAAACAGAACCGCAATTATCGGACCTGGCTGCAAGCGTCATTCATAACGATGCCAATGACTATAATGTGCTGGTCGAATCGCATGGCCAATGGCGACACCGGGTGAGCGGCGTGATTGATTTCGGGGATATGGTTTTTACCTATACCGTCGGCGAGGTGGCGATTGCATGTGCCTATGCTATGCTGAACAAAGCCGATCCACTGGCGGCTGCCGCTCATATTGTGGCAGGCTACCATCAAAAACGGCCACTGAGCGAGCAGGAACTGGTCGTTTTATTTGACCTGATCTGCATGCGGCTCTGCATGAGCGTTTGTCACGCGGCCAACCAGTCGCGCTTGGAACCCGACAATGAATATCTGCGCATTTCGGAAAAACCGGTCTGGGCACTTTTAAAGAAAATGCAGAACATCCATCCGCGCCTGGCGCGGTATGTTTTAAGACATGCCTGCGGATTGCCGGCGGTGATTCAATCCGGCAAGATAGTTGATTGGCTGAAGGATCACCGGGAGGGATTCGCCTCCATTGTCGACGAAGACTTACGCCATGACAACCAACTGATATTCGATCTGAGTGTCGGCGGTGCGCTGCCGCAACATGAAGCTGACCATTCGGATCCCACAGTCTTTAGCGAACATTTGTTCCGTCAAATGCGACAGGCCCGTGTCAATGTCGGCATCGGCCGCTATCATGAAGCCCGGTTATTATACACGGCCGGGCAGTTTAAAGTTCAAACCGATGAAATGCCGGAGACCAGGACCATTCATCTGGGTATTGATCTTTACATGCATCGCGATACCCCGGTTTATGCCCCCCTTGAGGGCAGGGTGCACAGCTTTAACAACAATACAGCTCACCTGGATTACGGTCCTGCCATCATTCTCGAACATCAAATCGGGGACGGCGAACGGTTTTATACCCTGTTCGGGCACCTGAGCCCGGATTCGTTGGAGGGGCTGTCGGTCGGAATGCCGGTTGCAAAAGGACAATCCTTGGCCCGGATCGGGGAGCCGCCAAGCAACGGCGGCTGGCCACCCCACCTTCACTTTCAGATTATCATAGACATGCTCGGTCAAAGCGGTAATTTCCCCGGTGTGGCCCGGCCGGCAGCGTGGGATATCTGGAGCCAGATTTGTCCGGATCCGAACCTTATTTTAGGTATTCCGCAAAGCTGTTTTCTTCCTGACGGGCGCAGCCATGAAGACATCTTGACCGTCCGTCGCGCCAATCTGGGTAGAAATCTGAGTATTTCATATGAAAAACCGCTGAAAATCGTAAGGGGCCGGGGACAGTATCTCTATACCGACGATGGGCAAACCTATTTGGACGGGGTCAACAATGTGTGTCATGTGGGACATTGCCATCCCCAGGTGGTGGCCGCCGCTTGTCGGCAGATGCCCATTTTGAACACCAACACGCGCTATCTGCATGATACCATTATCGAATATGCCGAGCGCCTGCTGGCCAAATTTCCGGACCCGCTAAGTGTCTGCTATTTTGTCTGTACCGGCAGTGAAGCCAACGAACTTGCCCTGCGCATGGCGCGCACGTATACCCGGCAGCAGGACATCATCACTGTGGATGGGGCCTATCACGGCAACACCCAGAACCTGATCGACATCAGCCCTTATAAACATGCCGGTCCCGGCGGGCAGGGCGCACCTTTCTGGGTTCATAAAGTTGAAATGCCGGATGGCTACCGGGGTCCGTACAAAGGAATGAAAGCAGAGACCGGCAAGCGCTATGCCGCCCATGTGGGCGAGGCTGTCAAAGAGATTCAGACCGATGGGAAAGCACCGGCGGCCTTTATTTGTGAAAGCATGCTGGGATGCGGCGGACAGATTGTCTTGCCGGATAAGTACCTGGACGAAGCTTTCAAGCATGTGAGGTCTGCCGGTGGAGTGTGTGTCGTGGATGAGGTCCAGGTGGGTTTCGGGCGCGCGGGAAGCCATTTCTGGGCCTTTGAAAGCCAACAGGTTGTACCTGACATTGTCACCCTGGGGAAACCCATGGGAAACGGCCATCCACTGGCCGCCGTCATCACCACGCCCGAAATTGCCGATGCATTTGCCAACGGGATGGAATATTTCAACACCTTTGGCGGCAATCCGGTTTCCTGTGCCATCGGTATGGCCGTACTGGATGTCATCGAAAACGAAGATCTGCAGAAAAATGCATTCCTGGCCGGCAACCGACTGCTGGCTGGTTTGAAGAGGCTGATGGATAACCATGCCCTTATCGGGGATGTACGCGGTCTGGGACTGTATGTGGGGGTTGAACTGGTCACCGATCGCCGGACCCTGGAGCCCGCGCCGCAGCACGCCGATTATATCATCAACCGTATGAAAGACCACGGTATCTTGATCAGTACGGACGGTCCGCTGTACAATGTGCTCAAGATGAAGCCGCCGATTGTGTTTACCGAGCAAAATGCAGATGACGTCGTTGAGGCCCTGGGTAAGGTGCTGGGTGAAGATTGTTTGCAGATATTACCTGCATCTAACAGTATTTGATCCCCACGCCATAGGTATAAGAACCTGGATTTTCAGGTAATGGTTTGCGCCACCTGACTTCGGCAAGGTAAATATGCG
>CAMYLH010000652.1 GCA_947259065.1 uncultured Desulfobacterales bacterium | reverse complement strand
GCGTCGCTGTTAGCCGCAGCGGTTTGGTTGATGATTGCTTCCGCTAAAGGTTGGCCGGTTTCGACAACCCACTCCATCGTGGGCGCAATTGTCGGGTTTGCCATTGTGGGCATCGGCCCCGAAGCGGTCAAGTGGGATAAAATTATGAGCGTTGTGGTTAGTTGGGTCATATCACCGGCGGTGGGCGGCGTCATTAGTTTCATTTTGGTGATGAGTACGCGTAAGCTTATTCTGGATACGGAGACCCCGCTGAAAAATGCAAAAAAATATGCGCCTTTTTACGTATTTCTCGTGGGGTTTATCATTTCCCTGGTGACCATGTTCAAGGGATTAAAACAACTTAAACTGGAACTGTCCATCGGGGGAAGTATTTTTGCGGCAATCTGTTTCGGGATTCTTACCGCTTTTATCGGATGGGCAGCATGAAGATGACGACCGGACGTTTCAATTTGCCAGCGTTGAAAAGGTGTTTGCACCCATGATGCTGTTTACGGCCTGCTCGATGGCATTTGCCCACGGTTCCAATGATGTTGCCAACGGCATCGGTCCGCTGGCAGCAGTCGTCAGCATCGTAGGTTCCGGTGGCGAAGTGCTTCAGAAAGCCCCGCTGCCGATTTGGATCCTTTTGATCGGTGGTGCCGGAATTGTATTGGGCCTTATCACCCTCGGATACCGGGTAATGCTGACGGTGGGTAAAAAAATCACCGAACTGACCCCCTCGCGCGGCTTCTGCGCCGAGCTTGCGGCGGCGTCTACGGTAGTGATCGCCTCCCGCACCGGTTTGCCGGTATCCACCACTCACATTCTGGTGGGCGCTGTATTGGGTGTTGGCCTGGCCCGCGGTTTAGGGGCACTGGACCTGCGGGTTGTTTTAAATATTATTATCTCCTGGGTAGTAACCCTGCCGGCCGGGGGAATCATGGCGATGCTGTTCTACTTCACCCTCAAGGGCATATTTGGTTAGAACTGTTGGCCGTTAATTCAGGTCTTGAAAATTCTCATATCGGAGCCCTTAAGTTTTATCCCATTTTTATTCCTTTTTTGGGCGCAAGGTGTCAGGTGTCAGGTTATGCTATTGCGTCTACCTTTCCTGACACCCGAAACCTGACACCTGAAACCCATGCTCGCAGAAGGTTTCATCGCGCCCGATTATGTCCAAAAAAAGAGCTATTTTCATGGTAAATTACGAGATCTGCCTGTCGGGCAGGGCATTGATAGCTTCCAATAAAGGCTCAGAGCTATATGACAGCGGGATCATGCCATCACCAATCCGGGTAAAAACGCCAATGGAGTGAAGGTTTGCGCTATAGACGATGTGATGGTTGACAATATCGCCGGCATTCAGCCATAGGGTTTCGGTTTCATTGAGGGGATTATGACCGACGATAAAGGGAAAATTCGGGCCAAGCCCAAGCCCTTTGCGAAACCGTTTTACATCCTTGGACGTATATCCGCCGGGATAGCCGGGCCGTTTAACACGATTATGAATTAACTGTTCCATCAGATCCGGGTGTTCGTTGGCGTTGATCAGCATTTCAAGGTTAACCTTACGGGATGGGGGCGAGGCATGACAGGCCAAAAAATCTTTGGCAAGGACCACATAGGGTAATTGGTCGTAATAGCGTTCCATCTCCTGCTTGTAGCGCGCACCCCGTTCATCTACAAGATACTTTTCCCATAGTAGTCCCTGGGGGATACCCCCCTTTGAAACATGCGCTGCAAAACTATCGTGGTTGCCACGAATATGAAATACCTGTTTCGGGAATCTGGTTTTCAACTTGAAAATGAAATCCATCATCAGCATCGAGCCGGTCATATTCTCCATTTGATCCTCCAATTCCGAATGGACGGCATCCCCAAGAAGGATCAAACAGGCGCTACCATTTTCAAGGCTTTCTAAGAATTGATTTTCGGAGAGGATATTGATCAGGTTGTCGATCTGAGCATGGAGGTCGCCGATGAGAATCGGGGTTACCTCATCCGGAAGTTTTATCAAGGGGCCCGGCTGACCCTGGGAATTTTTTGGACGGTGGACCTCTTGAGCCATGATCCGGTTAATCTTTTCCAAATCAGATTGGGCTTCTAAAAAAGGCAAGGGTTGAATCGGCCCGCCGAATATTTCCCTAAGGTGATAAAGCTTTTCCTGCCGTCGGCGGATGCGTCTCTCGATCTCCTCAGGCGCTTTTAAAACGGATAGGGTCGTGCCCGCGTCGGAATGAAGATCCCTGAAAATAAGGGCGTCACCCGGATAGGTAACGGCCAGATGGCGGTCGTTGACCTTATCGGAATAGGAGAGGATCGCTGTCTGTTCAGGATCGCGCCTGCCCAGAATCAGTTTTTTACCTCGCTCCAAGCGGATAAAACCACTGATGCGGGAATCGTAATGCGCGGGGTTGAAGAGGACAAAACCCGATGGGGACTCTTGCGGGCGGGATGATTTGAGGAGGCAGTCCGGGAATAGGTGCAGTTTATCATCGTTGGATCCCAGGCAAATTTGAAGTGGCAAGCCTTGAAACGGAATCCGGATCCCCTCTCCCTTGAGGTGTTTTGTTCCGCTGAGTTCCACAGTCTCATAGCGCTTTGAGGCGGCGAAAAGGGATTTTGCCTTTTTAAATAAACTCATGACACCTTTTTTAGGGGGAGGTTAACTGTGAAAATCGTGCCTTTCCCCAGTTTACTGGACACTTCGATCACGCCACCCAAAAGTCCAACCAATTGCTTGGTAATGACAAGTCCCTGGAAAGGTCTTTTGTACTCAAATGTATCGGCATCCGTTACCGGACCCGGGGGTTCAAAAAGATGCTCAAGTTTGGCTGCATCGATGCCGATCCCGCTATCCTGGATCAAAAAGCGAATCTGATAGCCGGTTTCATCTTTAGAAATAAGTTCCATGCTGATAATGATTTCTCCGGTATTGGTAAATTTGACGGCATTCGAAAGCAAATGCACATCAAAATTAGGCTCAAATTGCCGGAATCACCGTGCACGGTTACGGGCAGGTTAGCAGGGCGCTGCACTCTATATTCAAGGCCCTTTATGCGGGCAAACTTACTGAAAAATACCGATAGATTGTCTACCAGAAGATGCAAATCAAAATCTGCTTCGTTAAGTTCCAACCATTGCGTGTGGACCTTGGAGTAGCCCAGAATGACGTCTATGATGTCAAGCACCCATTGGCCGGATTGTTTCACTATTTCGGCGTAACTTCGTCTTCTGCCGGCACGGTCAGTCTCTGCAAGGTCATCGGCCATTCTGATGATGCTGTCCATGAGGGAATAAATCTCATGACTCATCAGGGTTAAGAGTTCCTGTTTTTCATCCATGGCCTGGTGCCAATTCGCTTCGGTCTCTCGGCATAATGTGATGTCCATAACCAGCCCGGCATAGCGCCGGATATCACCGCTTCCCACCCTACCGACGATAAGGGAAAGGGGTATCTTGCGATTGTCTTTTGACAATCCGATCATTTCTCTGCCGACGGCGACTCGCGGGATATCATGGGATTCGATCTGATCAAACAATGACAGACCTTGATCCGGACCCTCTTTCGCACTAAACAGGCTGAAAAAAGATTTCCCAATCAATTCCAAAGGTGAATATCCGAGCATGTTTGCCAGCTCCGGGTTGAGGATTTCAATAATACCATCCTTGTCGACTATAAAGAGGCCCGGTGGGATGCTGTATACCAAACTGCGCACGTGGGAAGCATCCTCTCGTATGGTGGCCATGGACCACGCAATCAAACGCTCCATGTGATCGCTCATGGTATTGACGGCAGCGCCCATGGCATCAAGCTCATCGCGCCCGCCGGTGACGGGTACACGCTCCGTAGGATCGGAATGGGCCATCCTGCTTAGAACAGTCCCAATTCGATGCAATGAATGGGTAATGTACCGGGTGATAAATACGGCAAAGGAAATGCCCAGCAGCAACGCCACAAAAACAACGATCAACATCAAGCGGGAATTGGTTTGCGAGTTGGCATTTATGGTTTCGGTTGTCTCCTTCATGGTGCGATCCGACGTTTCGACATTATGCTCCACTATCTGTGTAATCTGACGAGCCGCATCATTCATCTCCATGGCAAGCCGGTCAATGATATCGTTTTGCGCCACCAGTGCAAAAAAATCGGTTTCGTAACTTTCTAAAAGCGCGTTGAACTTCTGTTTGTTGCCGGGAGAGATGCCGGATTGGGCAACTTGTGAACGCAGGTTTTGAATCTCCTCTTGGGCCATGCGTACATACTGCTTGTCATGGCGCAATAGATAATCTTTTTCCCTGCGGCGCAGTTGGAGAATATTCTTCTCAAGATCGGGTATATAATGGGCCTCGAGCAAATCCTCGATACGATGGGCGGCATTCCGAAACGGGCCCTTGCCGCCCTTGATATTCTTACCGTTGAGTGCATCTTGCGCATAGTCGGCTAAAGCGTCGCGGTAGACGTCCATCTCCTTGTGGAGCCGGATCTTGAGATCCTTTTTCAAC
>CAMYLH010000651.1 GCA_947259065.1 uncultured Desulfobacterales bacterium | reverse complement strand
CGTGGAAGCGGCCAGTAAAAAACTGAAATACGTGAACAATGCGGCCAATTATGAATCAGATGGGGGTCAGCTGGCAGAACGGTGGTGGTTTGCCTAAGCCTCTGCGCAGCCGAAATTTTGGCTGTAGTGTGACCCATATTGACAGATTGTGCGTTTTTACACCGCCAAGATGACTGCCACCCGCAAACAACCAAGAAAAAAGCATACTCCGAAAAATAAGAAAAGCTGGGCCCGGCGCCTGACTGCAGGAATCATTCGTGTACTGCTGGGATTCGTTGTGATCAGTGTTCTACTCGTCTTGACTCTACGCTGGATCAACCCGCCGACCAGCATGATGATGACAATCCAGCGTTGCAAAGCTGTTATGAATCACCGCAAAGATTTTCGCATCGATTATCGTTGGGTAAATTGGGAGCAGATCGGGTTGCATTTGCCCCTGGCGTTCATCGCCTCAGAAGATCAAAAATTTCCAAATCATCACGGATTCGATTTCGAGTCCATTACCGATTCAGTCAAAACTCGTATGAACGGCGGTCGTTTGCGCGGTGCTTCCACCATCACCCAGCAAGTGGCCAAAAATCTTTTTCTTTGGCCGGGGAAATCCCTTTTACGTAAGGGTATTGAGGCCTATTTTACAGCTCTTATTGAGATTTGCTGGAGTAAGCGACGAATTCTGGAAGTTTATATGAACATTGCCGAGTTTGGCGACGGGATTTTCGGCGTAGAGGCTGCCTGCCAAAGATATTTTAGCAAACCAGCCGGCAACATTCACTTGTGGGGGGCCGCACGCTTGGCGGCGGTATTACCCGCTCCAAAGGCAATGAACCCCAAACGTCCGTCTGCCTATGTGTATCAACGTGCTAAATGGATCCAACGTCAGATAGACCGGATGGGCGGTAAACTGGTATTGGATAAAATAAAATCTTAATGAATCACTGTAATTTTCATGGCAGGTAATCTTCGCGAACCGGTGAGAAGACCTCTATAATCACCGAATCTTCCAGGGCCTCTGCCGAATGCTCGACACCGCCCGGCAGACACCAGCTATCTCCGGGTTCCACATCCGAAATCTCTCCGTCGACATTGAAGCGTACCTTGCCGGAGAACATAAATCCGGTCTGTTCATGGGGATGGGAATGCGCAGGGACGGCGGAGCCCTTCGCTATTTTAAATTGGCCCATCAGTGTCTTATCGCCGTGAACCAGGGTCGTTAAAGATACTCCTTCCAAAAGTTGTCGGGATTCACCGGAATCTTTTTTACGAAACATGTTATCTCTCCCTTCAATTAAAAATGTCTAAATAATTATGGCCGCATTAGACATAACCGCTTAAAGCAGGCCGCGGTAATTGCCACCGTCGACCAATAAATTCTGGCCCGTAATATACCGAGCCTGTACGCTGGCCAGGAAGGCCGCGGCCGCCCCGAAATCAGATGGGTCACCGATGGTATTGCTGGGATTGGCCGACATCATCTCCTTGATTATCTCTTCCGGTGACGTATTCTCCCGGTCAGCACGGTGCTGCGCCAGCTGATCGATTCGCCTTGTTTTATGGGAGCCCGGAAGCAATGCATTAACGGTGATGCCATCGGGTGCCAATTCCGTTGCAATCGTTTTTAAAAAACCTGTCAATCCGGCGCGTGCCATATTGGATAACAAGGGCAATTTTACCATTTATCCCAAGATTCATTTTTGCACCTCCGTGGTCATCAACATTAAACATGATTTCGCTGGTGTCCAACATAAAATGGCCCCCAATGAAGCGGGAAAGAAATGGATTTAGCGTTCTTTTCGGTGCTCCAGGAAATTGTAAGAAGACAAGATGATTGAATTCCGACTTGATATGGGTTAAGCTCGGCGCCTAAACCTAGCGGTGGAATTTTCCACGGCTGCTTCCGCCGGCCGGGGACTGTCACACCATCGGCAACGACGCTGTAAGGTTGACCCCTGCATTTTGCGATTGAGACACGCACACGAACAGGGTCAAATCCCGATGCGTCACAATTCATGGATCCAGGCACTTAAATGAATAGCACCTCCGACACATTTACCAATTATTATAAACTGCTTGGAATAGATGCCAAGGCTGACCGGCAAACCATAAAGCAGGCCTATCTGGCGAAGATCAAAGAATGGCATCCGGATAAAAATCCAAACCGTGCTGAGGAAGCAGAAGAAAAAACCAAAGTCCTGAATCAGGCCTACCACATACTGAGGGATCCCGAGCAGCGCAAAAATTACGATCGGATGCTTCGCTATACCGAAGGCAAAGATTTCAACGCGTATATTAATGACGAGGCCATCCGGAAAAAACTCGATAAAGCCTATCCGGCCTTAAAAACAGCGCTAAAAAATGTGCGGGTACTCTATGCCCTTTTTAAAGACACTGTCAACGGAAAATACAAATTGCCCCCGGCCAGTGTGGCCATGATTGGCGGCGGATTACTTTATTTCATTCTGCCTGCAGATCTAATTCCTGATTTCATCCCGGTGGTCGGCTATTTAGATGATCTGGCCGTCTTAACAACCATTATTAATTCTTTGAAGAAAGAAATTAGCGAGTATAATTTTTGGATGGATAAATAATACTTATTCCATAAATTGCCGTCACACCTTATCCTCCTTTATTTT
>CAMYLH010000650.1 GCA_947259065.1 uncultured Desulfobacterales bacterium | reverse complement strand
TCGAATTTGGCTAAAATGTCAAGAAATTAATTCAACTCCTTGGCCTTGGTCACAGCCTCCCGGATTCCAACCAACTCCATAGAGCCGCCGGGGAAGTAATCGTTTTGTATGTCAACAAGAATGAGTCCGGTTTTCATGATATGCTCCGATTGAAGGTTAGTTCTAAAATTTCAGCCACCAGACACGAAGGCATAAAAACAGTGCCTGTACATCTGCAATGGGTTGATCACGGCGCCGTTGCTGCTTTAGCAAAATTGCTCAGGGCATTTCCTATTTTTTTTATGACCTCGTCACACCCCGTGATCCCGTGGCGCTCAACCAGATAATTTGGATCATTATAAGAAAACCATACTGTACCTTCTTGATCTTCCCAGATCAGGGCTTTTTGCGGAAGATCAATCGCAGTCGTCTGACTGCACTGCATCAGGGGTGTGCCCACTTTCGGATTGCCAAAGACGACCAATTCTGTCGGGCGCAATTTTTTGCCCACTTTTTGTGCGCCTTCGGCATGGTTGATTCTGATAAAAACGGTCATCCCCTTTTGCTTGAGCGTATTTTCGAGTCTGTCTGCCGTGGCTTTTACCTGATGAGAACTTTTTAGACTGATAATACCATTGTCCGCATAAGCCAGTGACGCCAATAAGAATAATGCTGTGATGGTGTAAAGTATTTGTCGCATGGTGATCCTCCTTTTTGATCATTTGAGTGAGCCCTGAGCAAGAGCAGCTCAGGTAACAATCGGTTTTGATAGCGACAGACAAGCTCCCGCCGCTTTTACATATTCCGCTTGCGCAAACCCCACCGCTTCATAGACCAGACGGGCGGCGTGATTGTTCTCCTGCACCTGCAAGGTGAGCTTGCAACAGTCCATTTTCCAGGCTTTCTGTTCGATTTCTATCAGGAGTTGTCGACCGACCCCTTGTCGGCGATAGTCGGGCAGTACTGCCAGATCATCGATATGGACAGATAGTTTTTCACTTGAATCTTGCATGAAAATTAATCAAAAGCTGAAATACTATTCTCATCTGATCCACGCTTCAAGCGTTGTGACTATTGAACTTCAATCAGCAGATCTACCAGATCTCCAAAATGCGCAACAGCTTGCTCGATCGGCTCCGGTGAGCGCATGTCGATTCCGGCATCAAGCAACTCATCGAGGGGAAACTTGCTGCCGCCGAGTTTCAGAAAATCCAGATATGCTAGTCGGGCAGTTTCGCCCGCGTTGACCACCTTTTCCGCCAGTGCAATCGCTGCGGAAACACCCGTCGCATATTTGTAAACGTAGAAGGCCGAATAAAAATGAGGGATTCGCAGATATTCGAGTGACAACTCGGGATCAAGGACCAGACTCTCGCCGAAATAAATTTGAAGCAGTCTATGATAGTTTTCCGTCATCACCTCCAGCGTCAGGGGATCATGGGCTTCAATAATCGTGTGTATGATCTGTTCAAACTCCGCAAACATGGTTTGCCTGAAAAGGGTCGCCCGGATGTTATCGATTTCTCGATTTAGGATAAATGCTTTCATCTTCGGATTATCTTTATGTACTTCCAGCAAATACCTGCTCAGAAGATCTTCATTGAAAGTAGAGGCCACTTCAGCCACAAAGATCGTATAATCATGGTCCACATAGGGTTGATTTTTTTTTGAGTAATAAGAGTGCATCGAATGTCCGGCTTCGTGAATCAGGGTGTAGAGGCTGTTAAGGTTGAGCTCATCATAATTCAGCAGGATATACGGTGGCGAATCATAACAGCCGGAAGAATAGGCGCCGCTTCTCTTACCGCGGTTTTCATAACGATCCACCCAACCGCCCAAAAGGCCTTCTTCAAGAACCTTGCAATACTCCTCTCCCAGAGGCGCCATCGCAGATATCCCCACATCGACGGCTTCTTCATAGGGCATACGAAAATTGACATCTTCAATAATGGGGACATAGGTATCATAGAAGTGAAGTTCTTTTAGCCCAAGGGCTTTTTTTCTGAAATTCAAGTATTTGAACAAAGGTTCCAGATTTTTCTTCACGGATTCGATCAGGTTGTCATAGACCGCCTCCGGGATATTGTCACCGAAAAGGGCTGAAACCCGACAATTATCAAATTTTCTAGCCCGCGCATAAAAAAAGTCCTTTTTAACTGAGTTTGACAGGGTTGCTGCCAGCGTATGCTGATGATCCTGGTAAGCCTGGTAATACTGGGTAAAGGCTTTCTTGCGGAGCTCACGATGGGGGTTGGTCAAGAAGGTTGTAAGATTCCCGTGGCTTAATTCAATTTCATTCCCGCTGTCATCGATAATGGTTCCGAATTTCAAATCTACGTTGTCAAGCTGGCCGAACACCTGGGACGGTCCATTGGCGATCTCCCGGCTCATGGCCAGAATCTTTTCTTCCATCTCATTGCGGGTATGGGGTTTGTTGCGCAGAATCTTTTCCAGATAGAATCTGAATTCATCTAAAGAGGCGTCTTCCATATACTGGTTTATGATCTCATTGGGGATGGACTGTATCTCCGGTGTCATAAAACTAGCCATTTCTGCGGAACGGGTCAAAAAATTGAGGGCCCTTTGCTGAAAGCCCAGATAAAGCTGATTGGATTTGTCTTCATCGCTCTTGAGATGTGCATACGTATAAAG
>CAMYLH010000649.1 GCA_947259065.1 uncultured Desulfobacterales bacterium | reverse complement strand
ATTTTTTCACCCATCTTTTCAAGCACCAGGAAATAATGATCCACGATGGCATCGATCAGTGCATAGGCCAGGTAGTCGCAGCCCGACTTGCGGATCCGCCCTTTTGCCTTGCGAATACGTTCGCGCACGAAGTTAAACACATCGCCTTCCGTTTCCTGAAAGGAGATCAGATAGTGGGGGCCCAGAATCAAACTGACTTGTTCGGCCATTATGTGGTTTTGGTCCTCATCGTAGGTCAACATCTTTAAGACAATATATTCATAGTCTTCAAAATCCTCAGCCTTTGGGCGATGGCCCGTGTTGACGATATCTTCCAGTGTCAGCGGATGAATGCCGAAATACCGGCCGATTTTTTCTATGATATCGATGTCATGCAAACCATCCACGTTGATCCAGCTGACCGGTGGCGTATCTTTGTGGGGAAAAGCATCTTCGATGGTTTTTAGGTCTTTTTCATGCAGTTGCTCCTGATCATAGTTCATCAATGATATCTTGACGTATTCAATCTTCTGGTCACCCACATGAGTTAAGGTCCCGGGTGAGAGCCCCAATTTTCTCCTGCCCCTTCTTATTAACCGCGGCATAAAAATTACGCCTCCTTTCCTTTGAAGTCGTGAACCGTCATAATTTACTCTATACCTGGCTGTCAAATCAAGACCCGATTATCTTTAATTGGTGAAATGATTCGACATGTTTAAAAACCGATCGCAGATTGCCTGAATATGTGATATAAGCATTACGTCTGATAAACGTGGTTCCCGGATAATTTTGAAGCCCCCTTCTATCTAAAGCTATCCGCCAAAGTAACGGCGGACAAGAGTGGGCTAAAGCACGCCTCTCCTCCTCTCTCTCCGAGCTGTAGGCTTCTAAGAGCCGGAAGCCGGTCAGTAAGCGGCCTTGGAGAGTGCAACTCGCTCATTTGAAGTTTTACTTTCTCAACCTGCCCCGCAAGTTATCAGTCGGCAGGTAAATTCATCGTCTGACTTAAACCTGGAGGGTACCAAAGTGTCGACCTGGATAACAGATGTTGTCAATATTATCTTTGCCATTTTCCTCGTGTCTATAAACGGCTTTTTTGTTGCCGCCGAGTTTGCGCTGGTGAAAGTTCGGCCAGGCAGACTCGATGAGCAGGTAGCGCAAAATCGCGCATTTGCTGCAACCGCACGTTGGCTCGCACGGCGGATGGACGCATCGTTGTCGGCCTGCCAACTTGGAATTACCATGGCATCCCTGGGCCTCGGATGGATTGGCGAACCCGCCATTGCCCACCTGCTGCGGCCGCTGCTGCAGGCCGCCGGCGTTGTTTCCGAGATTTGGATGCATGGCATCGCCTTTGCGGTGGCGTTTACTGCCATCACTGCCGCTCATCTTGTTTTGGGCGAGCAGGCGCCCAAGATATTCGCTTTGCGACGACCGGAAAAGGTTTTGTTGTGGTTTGCCCTGCCGATGAAAATGTTTTACTTTCTTTCCTATCCGTTTATGATTGCTCTGAATGCAGCCACCTCATTTTTGCTGCGAAAAATCGGCGTCGAAGGCGTTTCTGAACACGACGCGGTGCACAGCGAAGACGAAATTAAAGCATTGTTACGCCTGGCCCACAAACACGGGGAGCTCAGCCGGTCCGAACACCGGATGCTAAACGCCGTTTTTGAATTTGATGACACCGTCTGCCGTCGTATCATGCAACCCCGCAGCGACATCATTTTTTTCGATATCAACCGGCCTTTTTCCGAAAGCAACGCCCTGGCAAAAAAATCCAAGCACTCACGCTACCCTTTATGCCAAGGCTCCCTGGACAATGTCCTGGGCGTCGTGCACATCAAAGACCTGATCGGTCTATCCCCGGATGAAGAAGGCGCCTTGCGTTCAATCGCGCGACCGGCTCAATTTGTGCCGGAAACGCTGCGAATCAGCCGTCTCCTGCGGCAGTTCCAGGAAACGCATCAACACATGGCATTTGTTGTCGACGAATACGGTACGGTCATCGGGTGTGCAACCCTGGAAGACGTATTGGAGCGGATTGTCGGTCCCGTCGAGGATGAATTCGATACAAACCCGCCGGAGATCGAACCGGACGGGCCCGGTAAGTTCATCGTCCCCGGCGGAACTTCAATTGCGGCCGTTAACCGACAACTCAAACTCGAGCTGGCCAGCATCGAAGCTGAGACACTGTCCGGTCTGTTGGTGGAAAAATCCGGCCAGGTGCCTAAAGTTGGCGATCGAATCGAACTGGAGGGCGCGATTGCCGAAGTGTTGGAGATCAGAGGTTCAAAGGCGTCTCGCATCCGCATGGAGCTGAAGCAGTCATCTTCGGCGTAAATTTAAAAGGACTCTGTATCGAGTCCGGGGGGAGAAATGATGAATTTGCTGCATCGAAACCGTTTCATCAGGGTTTTTATTTTTTCAGCCACAATTGTGGTTGTACTGTCTTTTTTGTATCAGACAGGCTCAGCACAGGAAAAAACTGCGACAGATCAGCCGGTGGCCGCAGCGGAGGCACTGACAAAGGAGACCGTGGGTGAGAAGCTGTCTGTAACGCGCAAAAAACTGGCTGCCATTTCCGCCGGCGCCGGCAAAGACAGCCCGGAGGGGTTGAGCCGGACCGTTTTGCAAAGGCAAATAGAGCTGTTGG
>CAMYLH010000648.1 GCA_947259065.1 uncultured Desulfobacterales bacterium | reverse complement strand
CGGCTCCACCCCGAATTTTATTTTTTGCTGTTTGTCTGCACCTTGGCCATGATGTTGCTTGTCAGCAGCGTTCACATCCTGACCATCTATGTCGCCCTGGAACTTTCCAGCTATTCACTTTACATCCTGGTTGCCTTGCGGCGTGATGAGAAGATGAGTCTGGAGGCAGGCATCAAATACTTTCTGGTGGGTATCTTTGCTTCAGCCGTCATGCTCTTTGGCGTCGCTTTACTATACAGCACCACCCAGGCCACCTATATATCGGACATGATCCGGGTGCTGCCCGGCATCCTCGATACACCCACGGTGCTCATCGGAATGCTGTTGACCTTGTGCGGATTTTTCTTCAAACTTGCCGTCTTTCCTTTTCATTTCTGGGCGCCGGACGTCTATCAGGGCGCAGCGAATCAGGCAACTGCCTATATTGCGACGGCTTCCAAAGTAGCAGCCATTGCGATTCTGACCCGTATGATCGCCGTAACCGGCCCCGGCAGCATTTATCTGGCGCATGCGCTGGTCACACTTTCCATTATTTCCATGACCCTGGGCAATCTGGCTGCCATTGTTCAAAAGGATCTCAAAAGACTTCTGGCCTACTCCGCCGTGGCCCATGCCGGTTATGTGCTCATCGGAATCTTGAGCATGACGGCCGCCGGTTACACGAGCGTCATCTTCTATGCCGGGACGATGTTAGTCATGAAATTCACCGCTTTTCTTGTGGTGGTTAAGGTGGCCGATGACGGCCAGAATCTTGAAATTTCCCAACTGGCGGGCTTGCATCGCCGATCACCGCTATTGGCCATGGCACTAATGGTTTCCGTCTTCAGTCTGGCAGGCATCCCCCCGACCATCGGGTTTACCGGAAAATTCCTGGTTTTTGCCGCCGCCATGCAAAGCGGCTATTTCACCCTGGTTTTGATCGCCATGATCAACGTCGTCATCTCGCTTTACTACTATCTTCTGATTCTAAAAGCAGCCTATCTGCTGGAACCGGAAGCAGAGCAGCCGCTCCTTCACCTTTCTATGCCCACCACGATACTCACCGGTGTGCTGGTCGTCGTTATGGTCGTAGCCGGTATTTATCCCACCTATCTCTTTGAGCTTTCCAAAGCGGCAGCCGGGGCTTTGATGTAAAAGCCGGAATTGAGGTGTAAGCTAATGGTCACATTCAGACAAAAGCACCGCAATGGACCAAGCAAGGTCAGAGGTGTAGTATCGTAAATTCTCTGTGGCGAGTGTCAGTTCCTCATTCATGTACGATTTGGTCTTTGAGGTATAATCATCTGAAAAGCAAACAATAAAAACTCGCCCAAGAAATATGGCCATTCATTGCAAAAATGGACAGACCGATTGTGTGTTACCTGAACGAATATATTATAAAATCAATTAATTCACTGGATTTTATTGAGGATACGAAATCTCTACTGCGTCATTTTTGTAGATTGGTCAGGGGAAACCTACAATGGCCGGAGGTTTTAGATTTGTCCTGCAAATCTTCACATTTTGATCTCATCGTTACTGTGGATTAGTTCGTCTAATACACAACCCCTTTGAATCTTTCCAATGTTTTCTTGAGGTACCTATGTCACTATTCTAGGCAATCCAAATTTGATTATCTTAGCTGAAGTTTCATACAGTCAAGCTCCTCGAGCACTAAGGGTGGCACCGATGATGCCTGAGTTGACTAAAAATTACGATACATCGGTTGATTCCCCTGTATGTTTCATGTATCCAGATACTATCTGAAATAATTTCTGGTAAATTCATATAAGTCCCTATTTCAGAATTCATCAAAGATTAATTTAGCGGGTATATTTAGTACCTCCTCTTCCTGACACCCGAAATCTAATCAGGGACAGCATGTTGAAAGAACAAACCAGGCAAGGGTTTAACACGAGGATTTAATGAACGATAAAACCATACTGATAACCGGATCGACGGACGGGATTGGAAAACAAGCCGCTCTTGAGCTTGCCGAATTGGGAGCCAGGGTCATCCTACATGGCCGGAACAAGTCAAAGGTTAGGCAGGTTTTACAGGAAATTGAGCAGAAAACCGCAAACAACCAATTGGACTTTTTCATAGCGGACCTATCGTCATTGCAACAAATCCGAACGATG
Source organism: uncultured Desulfobacterales bacterium (assembly GCA_947259065.1). Lineage (GTDB taxonomy): Bacteria > Desulfobacterota > Desulfobacteria > Desulfobacterales > JAFDCJ01 > JAFDCJ01. Next base: position 522 of record CAMYLH010000648.1, on the reverse strand, counting down.
AGTGCGGAGATCCAGCGAAAATATTGCCGATTGGACGTGCTCATTAGCAATGCTGGCGTGGCCATGAATAAGCTTGAAATATCCGACGACGGTTATGAGATGACCTTTGCCGTCAATCACCTGACCGTCTTTGCCTTCACCTTTCTTTTACTGGATTTGTTGACCCGAAGTGCGCCCAGCCGTATCATCATTGTCAGTTCTATGGCCCACAGCTCCTTTTTGAATTTTGAGAACCTCGTCAAGCCCCGACATTTTGATGGTTGGGAGGTCTACTGTCAGTCCAAGCCTTGCAATATTCTATTTACCTATGAGCTGGCTGAAAAGCTCCAAAACATGGGAGTGACCGTAAATTGCCTTCATCCTGGCGTGATCGACACCAAGCTGCTCAGGGTCAATTTTGGCGGCGGCAGTCCGGTTACAGAAGGCTCCCGGCAAAAAAGCGCTGGACATTGCTGCGGGCAACGGACGTAATGCTGTATTTCTCGCTCGAAAAGGCTTTTCAGTTGACGCCGTGGATATATC
>CAMYLH010000647.1 GCA_947259065.1 uncultured Desulfobacterales bacterium | reverse complement strand
ATCTGTTGGGTCCAGGCGTAAAGCGTCGGGATGTTGTCTACCGTGATACCAAGCAAAACGGCCTCGTTTTCGTCAAACATTTCTTTGACAATGTTGTATCCCGGCCACTGGTCGGAGCAAACCGGCGTCCAGGCTGCCGGAACAAATGATATCATGACATTTTTCTCACCTTTGTACTTACTCAAGGTAATTTTTTCACCGCTAACGGAAGGCAGCGTGAAGTCGGGTGCGGGATCCCCGATTTTTACCTTTAATTTGCTGTCAATGGGCTTGAGTTGACCCGGGTTATAGATGTTGTCTTTAAAGGCTGCCGAAGCTCCGATAGCAGAAGGGACCAGCAGGGCTGAAATCAAAATGACATAAACGAATGCTGCAATGGATGTTTTCATGGATATTACCTCCTAAAGCGCAAAATGCCTTATCCGCCCAAGAACTGGCGGGAAAGACTTATGGTTTTGTAAAGCTCCGTTTTCTATAAACTGCAATGTAATGATACTGGTCCTGAAAGTAATCCCGAATGTCTCCATTTACAACCCGTAACCCGCAGCCCGCAAACCCTTTGATCCTCCTGCGCCTTCCATTGAGCGATGTCTTACTCTTGGCGCTATGCCCCATGCTCTATGCCCTTTTTCCCCGTAGCCCGAAACCCTTCTAGTTCAATTCTGAATTTTCCAAAAGCCTGCGCAACAAGGAATCAGCATCTTTGGCGCCGCCCAGTTTTGAATAAAAGATGCTGTGAGTACCGTTACTTGCGTTTCTTAATCCGATGAAATAAGGTGTCCTCACTTCACCGAGTCTTTTGTGAATGACAAAATCGCCATCCGGGAAAAGCGGAAACGGGATTTTATAAAATTTTTTAAAGTGAGCGACTTCAAAGGCCGAATTACCCACACCAATGCCGATTAGCTTGACTTTGCCTTTCAACTTACCGTCACTTTCAATGTTTCGGAACATTTCATTTACAGTAGGAGCCTCCTTCTGACAGAACGGTCAGTACATGCTGAAAATTTCAATAATCACCACCTCGGCCTTTATCTCAGGAATGGTGAAGGTTTTTTTGCCGGTAACGCCTAAATACGTCTGAAGATCTGGGTTCTCGGGAACGCTGAGAACGATTTCAGGTAAAACACCCCCTTCGGCCGGTGGTTTGTTTTCGGCACCGGCAAAGCCGACGATGGCTAAAACACAGACAATCAAGGTAAGGCTGAATTGTAACGTAGGTCTCATTCGGCACGGCCTCCTTTCATTTTGTTTCTAAATCGCCGCGGATGATAAGGCAAACAGAATACGGTCATTGAGACGGACTGCCCATCGGATCGGTTCTAACTGGTGCCGTCCAATATAGTGGATTATCAGCTACGGGTCAAACTTTAATTCCATCTGCAGCAATAACCGTTCGCGAGACACAACGGCGAAATTCAGGCACGATTGCTGTTGGGGATGTCCGGAATGAAAAAAATTGCTTTTAAACCGCAGGAAACTTTGGTAATGTCCAAACCGTTTTGCCGGCATCTTAATAATGCATCCGCCTGTGGTGGGATTTTTTCGACATCGACAATCAGATAAACAAAACAGGATTATGGAAGTGCTATATGAAACCTCTCAGAAACGCAGCAGTAGTTTTTATCGTAATAGTCCTGACACTTTCTGTTTCAGCTTTCGCATCTGATAAGACAAGCACGATTCAACCGGTGCTGTATATGGCTTCAGCGGATCAGACGGCTGAAACCGGCCATGCAAAAGCGGCACTGCATGAAAGCGGAGCCGATGCAACCCATGACGCATCCGCTGGCGGCCACGGACATGGCCATCCGAATCTGGGCGAGTCGCTTCCCCTGTGGAGTTGTATCCCGTTCGCCCTCATGCTGCTTTCCATTGCGCTTTGCCCCCTATTAATGCCGGAATTCTGGCATCATCACTTCGGTAAAATTTCCGGATTCTGGGCAGCCAGCCTGGCCGTGCCCTTTTTGATCGCATTCAAGGGCAATGCCGTATATGAAATTCTTCACATTGTCCTAGCCGACTATGTCCCCTTTATCATTCTCTTATGGTCCTTATATACCGTTTCCGGCGGCATTCTGCTGCGTGACGCCCCTGGTGAATACGGCAATTCTCATTATCGGCACCCTGCTGGCATCCTGGATGGGGACGACCGGTGCGGCCATGTTGCTGATTCGACCTTTTTTGCGCGCTAACGATTACCGCAAAAACAGAACCTTCATGGTGGTATTTTTCATATTTCTGGTTGCCAATGTCGGCGGATCACTGACCCCGCTTGGAGATCCACCGCTTTTTTTAGGCTTTCTGCACGGGGTATCCTTTTTTTGGACGTTCAAAATCATGCCCCATATGCTGGCGGTTGCCGTACTGCTCCTGGTGATATACTTTGTTCTTGATACTTATCATTACCGCAAGGAAGGCGTAACTGCACCCGTAGAGAGCGATGTCAAGGAGCCATTGAAGCTGGATGGCGTGCACAACTTTATTTTTCTGGCCGGTATCATCGGTTCCGTGCTGATGAGCGGCATGGTAGACTGGGGAGACGTTAACACCTTCGGTGTTCACAGAGCCGTTCAGGACTGGGTGCGCGACGGCTTACTGATCATCATGGGAATTCTGTCACTGGTATCGACATCCAGGAGCCTGCGAGAGGACAACGCCTTTACCTGGTTTCCCATCATTGAAGTGGCCTATCTTTTTATTGGAATTTTTATCACCATGATCCCCTGTCTGCTGATCCTAAAGGCGGGTTCTCAGGGCGCTCTGGCTTTTCTGATTAGCGGCGTGACGCAACCCACCCATTATTTCTGGGTGACTGGAGCCCTTTCAAGCTTTCTTGACAACGCCCCCACATACCTTACCTTCTTTAACACCGCTCTTGGAAGCTTTTATCCCGGGATGCCTGAAGCTGATGCAGTTCCCCTGCTGATGACGGAAAATGCCATCTATTTGAAAGCGATCTCAGCCGGTGCCGTCTTTTTCGGAGCTTGCAGCTACATCGGCAATGCGCCCAACTTTATGGTCCGATCCATTTCCGAAGAGGCAGGTACACCCATGCCGAGCTTTTTCGGGTATATTTTGAAATATACTTTGATATATTTAATCCCTTGTTATGTGGTCATAACCCTGATCTTTTTTTAGATCGCAGTTAAAAGGTCAGCCACGAAGACACAAAAAATAGAATTATATTTCAACCTTTGTGGCTTAGGCCCTTAGCGGCTAAACTATTACATTCATATTTAATAAGGTGAATTGGTGTGCTGAGCGAATTGCTTAAATCAAATATAGCCATCATCGGTGGCGGCGAGTTTTGTAAACAACTCCTCCAGTTGCTTTACAGTGACCATTTTAAAGAACAACGCCCCTCAATTTTAGGGGTAGCCGATAAAAACGTTCGGGCAGAAGGATTATTGTACGCCGCAAAAATTGGAATATTCACCACCAGTGACTACCGGGATCTCTATCAGCTTGAAAATTTACAAATTTTGATGGAGGTCACAACCGATGTGAAGCTGGCTGTGCTGATAAATGCAACCAAACCGGATGGGATAAAATTTATTGACCACGTCGAATCCCGCACTATATGGACATCGCTCCAGGTGGAGAGGGAAAAGAGAAAGGCCTTAAAAGAGCTGCGCCTGAATACATACAATTCTGTAAATATCGACAGCCTTTTCGAACAATTCGCCGATCGATTGGCGCAAGTGGTAACCGAGCGAAGCAACCGCTACGTAGAAATAGAACGCGAGTTGATCGAAAGCGAAAGGGCCCTGTCTCAAATAATCGAGGGCAGTACCATACCGACGTTTGTCCTCAACAAGGACCATATTGTTACCTATTGGAATACAGCCATGGCAAAAATCACCGGTGCATCGGCCGAAACGATGGTTGGAACCCGCTGGCCTTCCAGACAATTCTGGGGCACAGCGCGCTCCACCCTGGCAGATGTGATTCTGGATCAAATTGGTGAAGATGAAATTCAAAAATTGTACGGTGAAAAATGGCGCAAGTCGGCCCTGATCGAAGAAGCCTATGAAGCTGAAGTATTTTTCCCCCGCCTGGGGGAAAACGGAAAATGGTGCTGGTTTACGGCGGCCCCGATAAAAGGCAGCGACGGCACTATTGTGGGGGCGATTGAGACCCTCTGGGACAAAACCGAAGACAAAAAGGCTGAAGAAGAACGGGAACAGCATAACAGGGAGCTAAGCACGCTGTGTACCATATACAGTGCCTTGAATGCTCCCGCGGATCTGGAATCAAGGATCAACCAGGCCGTCGAGGAGTTGTTAAAATTCCTGTCAGCTGACGGTATTTGTATCTATATGCTGGATGAAGATGGAAAATACTATCTGCGCTTCTGCCAGGGACTATCGGAGAATGCGTGCAAGCAAGTCAGCGTTCTTGACGAAAACAGTATCATACACCGTGTTGCCCGGAGCAATGAGTACACCATCTATGAAGAATTACCCGACGGTTGTCCGGATGAAATCTGCCTTTTGGAAGAAGAAAAGATAGCCTCACTTGCCTATGTCCCCATCAGCAGCAAGGAGAAGAAAACCTTTGGCGTCATTCGAATCGGCAGTAAAAAACCGATGTATTTCAGCCATGAACAAAAAAACGTTCTGGAATTGATCGGCAATCGTATTGGCGTAGCGATAGAAAACGCCATGCTGCAGGAGCAGTATATTAAATCGGAGGAAAAATATCGTACCCTGTTTAACAGTGATCCC
>CAMYLH010000646.1 GCA_947259065.1 uncultured Desulfobacterales bacterium | reverse complement strand
GCCACCGGCTATGCCGGTGAGAATTTAAAAGGTTCTACCGTTACAGCGAGGGCATGCTTCATGGTGCAAAGCTGATTGATGCCGGCGGCTTATGAATTGTTGTTGGGGAATAAAGAGGAGACCAAAGGATTCATAGACATGAAGAAGCAGCGCCAAATATATCACCTAAATCTTGCAATTGAATCTTGGAATCTTGACACTTTTTCTCTGCATGATTGGTATTAATTTAGGCCGCTGCTCACCGCCGGCGATAGGCATCAGAATTAATTTCCTTGACATAGCGTACGGAATGGCGTACCTTATGAAAAATTTATAACATTATATAGAGGTGCATCATGCCTACTTTAACAGCCACCGAAGCACGTTCAAAACTTTACCGCTTAATAGATGAAACAACAAATTCGCATCAACCTATTATAATTACAGGCAAACGTGGGAATGCAGTGTTAGTATCAGAAGAGGATTGGCAATCATTGCAGGAAACTCTTTACTTATTATCCATTCCAGGTATGAGAAAGTCGATCAGGGAAGGCCTAGCCACTTCCGTTGATGAATGCGAACAGGATATTGACTGGTAATGTGGAAAGTCGTCTACACGAAACAGGCACTGAAAGATGCAAAAAAACTGTCCGCTTCCGGGCTACGGGAAACTGCAGAAAAGCTATTGAAAATTCTGCGCGTCAATCCCTACCAGTCACCACCACCATTCGAAAAACTAATAGGTGATTTAGCCGGTGCATATTCGCGCCGAATAAACATTCAGCAACGAATCGTATATCAAGTTATTGATGATGAAAAGACTGTTAAGGTTATTCGCTTGTGGACTCATTATGAGTGAAAAATGACCAAAGCATATTTATTTGATTGGGGTGATACCCTGATGGTAGATATTCCCGATAAGCCAGTGCAAATGATGTAGTAAAATTCCTCTTTCATGGGCTCCATCCACTCCTGCGGCTTCGATGGCTGCTGTCCGGCGTTATAGTCTTTTCCAAAAAATACATCCGGCAGGCGATCATCCGCCTCGCTGGCACGGTTCACAGGTTTAAAAGCCTTTCCAGGTTGACGGCTCTCTTCCCGGCGCGGCGGCAAAAAAAATCGGCAACGGCAACCGGCGCGTCTGAAAATGCGGTCGCCAGCTCGGCTTCAGTTGAGCTCACCAACCTTTTTTTCCACAGCCCTCAAAATCGTTGAATTGCGAATCAACTCTTTCATGGCCGCGATATCCTTGGACAGAATGCGGTCTTTCTCCAGATGGGAAATCGCTTTGCGGATCACGTGATAGGCTTCCAGGGTTCCCTCGCCAGGTTTCAGGTTGGTAAACAAATCCAGGGCCTGGGCGGCGCACAAAAGCTCAATGGCAATCACATTTTCTGTATTTTCAATAACTTCTCGACACTGTCGAGCTGAAATCGTTCCCATCGAAACGTGATCTTCTTTGTTGGCCGAAGTGGGGATGGAATCTACGACGGCGGGATGGCAGAGCACTTTGTTTTCGGAAACAAGCGCCGCCGCCGTATATTGGGCAATCATGAATCCCGAATTAAGACCGCCGTCACTGACTAAAAAAGCCGGCAGCCCACTCAATTTCGGATTTACCAGCCTTTCGATCCGGCGTTCGGAAATATTGGCCAGTTCTGCAGCCGCCATACTGAGAAAATCCAGAGCCAGGGCCACTGGTTGTCCGTGGAAGTTGCCGCCCAGCAAAAACTCGCGGGATTCGGAAAATATAAGCGGGTTATTGGTCGATGAGTTCATTTCGGTTTCGATCACGGTGCGGCAATAATTAACGGCATCTTTGGTGGCGCCGTGCACCTGGGGCGAACACCGCAAGGTATAAGCATCCTGAATGCGGGAGCAGTCCTTGTGAGAAGTGATGATCTCACTGTTTTGGATGATTCGTTCCATGTTGGCGGCAACAGCTGCCTGCCCCGCATGAGGCCTTATGTGATGAATTCTCTTATCAAATTCGGTTCGGCTTCCCATGAGAACTTCCAGGCTCATGGCCGCCGCAATATCGGTCATTTTGCAAAGCCGGATCGCATCAAAAATCGCGAGCGCGCCAATGGCGGTCATCACCTGGGTGCCGTTTACCAGCGCCAGCCCCTCTCCTGATCCCAGCTTAAGGGGTTTTAAACCGCAGATGCGAAGAACCTGTTCACCGGACATTCTCTGACCTTTGAAGAAAGCTTCACCCAGTCCGAGCAAAACAAGTGCAAGGTGTGCCAAAGGAGCCAGGTCCCCGCTGGCCCCTACGGACCCTTTTTCCGGCATTACCGGGCAAACGCCTCGATTAAGCAACGTCACCAGGTGTTGAACGGTTTCGAGACGAATACCGGAATGTCCCCTTGCCAGGTCCTTAATCCGTAAAGCCATCACCGCGCGAACAATCTCTTCATCCAGCGGTTTACCCACACCGGCGGAATGACTCATGAGAATGTTTTCCTGAAGAAGCCGGGTGTCTTTTTTTGAGATGGCCACGTCACTTAAGGCACCGAATCCTCAACCAGCCCACGGGTTTCACGAATTCTTTTTCCCGCACCATCGGTGAGTTTGGCCTCGGCGCCTTCCCTGGCGATTGCCGTTAGATCCTCAAGGGTCATACCGTCGAAGCCGATTGAAATCGTTTGCAAAATAGAGTTTCTCTTTATTTTTACCTAAAGTGATGGGTTCCAGGTTCAAGGTTCAAAGGTTATGAAATGCTGATTTCCGTAACTTTATACTCCAGTGTTTAAATTGACCTCTTTCACCCATTGGGTGAAACTTGGTATTCGATCCGACTGTCGTTTAATACCATTGTCAGAGACAAGTTAGTACACTTTAACTGGGAACCGTGAACGTTGAACCGCTAAACCTAGGTTTTACTTACTACCAAAAACCTTTTTTAATAGGTCGGTAACGCGCGCGGTCGGATCCGAGCGAATCTTTTTTTCTTCTTCTGCCAGCATCTGGAAGAGACCGTTCAAAGCACCATCGGTGACATATTTGTCTAGGTCGAAGTTGAAGCTGTCTGCAAAGGGTATTTGTTCTACTTTTGCATTTAAATCCTGGAAGGTTCGTGTTACACCAACTTCTCCCATGGACTCTTTAACAGTCGGTTCGAATATTTCCTGAAG
>CAMYLH010000645.1 GCA_947259065.1 uncultured Desulfobacterales bacterium | reverse complement strand
GAGATGTCACAACTGGCTCTGAAAGACTTATGCCAGTAGCCTTCAGTTAATCTTGATTGTAAGACCCCCTATATATGGTAGCACGGCTTTTTAGGAATTTCTCATTCCGTTCTCCGTCGATAGCTCGGATTAAAATCAATATGCAGGGAATGAATCAGGGTTTGGTTTTTCACCTGATCCATACAATTCATGAATGAGATTAAAACCAACAAATGGTCCATAGCTTGCTGGTATATAGTTTGAGTCTGGGGCTATTGCGATCCAAAGATCAAGGGTTGATGGTGAAAAGATAAATGATAGTATATTCTGAATCCCTTTGTCCCAACGGCGGCTAATTTTGTTTGACCTTACCAATTCAAGGCCTTTTTCTAAATCCATGCTTGCTGGAATTTCTTCAAGGAACTGATGCGCATATTCAAGCCTTGAGTATGAAGTGCCCGAAACAGGTTCAGATGGAATGATACGTGCGTGATTAGCCGTAGCTAAATATCCATTCTTCATATCAAGCCGGGCTTTATCGCCATTTGCAATTTCAAACACAGCCGCACCTTTTGGGCTCGAAACAAAAAGCAGCCTTGCCGGGTATTGTTTTTGTGTATTAAGCAACTGATCTGCTTCTTCAATGGTCTTTGAATATTGCAGTATATATCTTGATAATAGCGTAATGGGCATTACTTCCCACTCTTTTTGTGCAATGGAAATGTTATTTTGTGATACAGTGACCCCCTTTTCATTAATGCCGGATTCACCATCTACCCATCCAGGGTTTAATATTGCAGCAAAGCCATGACCCTTTTCAGGCTTAATGATGTAAAGAAGTATTTTCTTATGTAAAAATGTATCCGTTGGCATATCACCTTGCCGGAATGTTATTATTTTTGAATCCCTGTCTCTGTAGGAGAATGCAAAACACCCCCTGCCTTCGGATATTGTGCTTACAGTGTTAAGAAAGAGTATCTTATTATATTCAATATCTGAACCGTCAGCGATGCCATGCATCTCCTCAATGTATTCTGCAGGTATCTGCTTTTCCAGGTTCTCAGCCTTAGACCACCAATGCTTCGATTCTTCAGTAATGCCGTCGTATAACTCGAAAATTGGCTTGTTTATTTCCAATATTTCTTCACGGCATAATTTGCCATGGGCCAAGCCAATTTCGTATGGTGATCCTGATAAATAAACCACAGTAATCCCGGATTTTTTATACTTCTTGCTGGAATTAAAATGACCGACTTCCTCAATTGATTGGTTTAGCAAATCCTGAACATTTATTTTTTTATGACCACATCCAAATATAGCAAGAGCAATCACGCTGAATACAATTAAGATGATAAAAATACTATTCCTTAAATATCTCATTTCGTATTTTTTTCTTAAATGCTGATATCTACCATATTGTTGGAGACATCCTCGGCTTTGTGTGGGCCACAAAGCAACTAGTAAGATCCTGATTCTAACATTGAAGGTATAATGTATTTTTCCACTATTTGATAAATTCGCGCATGCCCTTTGGGGTTATCGTCCGGCTTGCTCGTAAAAACAGCCACCAATTCCAATTCAGGAAACACCAACACCCTCTGTCCGCCATGCCCTGCCGCAAAAATAGTCTCGAAAGTTCGATTGCCACCTTTGTGATTGCAGCGCCACCAGTAATAGCCATAGCTCAATTCACCATCATGGCCATACACTTTTGTGGACATATTGATCCATTTTTCTGACAGGATTTTCCGCCCATGCCAAAAGCCTTTGTTTACAATCAGGTAACCAATCTTTGCCATATCCCGTGGACGCATAAGCATACCCCCGGCTGTCAACGTATTGCGGTCCGGTAGTGTGTACCAAAGATAATCAGAGATCTGCAGCGGCCCGAAAAGATATTCCTTCGCAAACTTGGTGACAGGCATCCCAGTCGCCTTTTCAATGATGGGTCCGCATAGTGCAGGTGCCGCAGAATGATACTCAAATTGTACGCCCGGCTCCCTTATAAGCGGCAGGCTGAGAGTTTTAGCAATCCAATCTTCCGTATACCACGCGGTGCTATTGGCCGGTCCACTTTCGTTAAGCCCCCATTTCATGGACAGGACATGGTGCAACGACACTTCATCTTTTCTTTGATCCCAGTTAGCCCCCTTCTCGAATGTCGGGAGGAAATCCAACAGCTTTCCGTCAACCCCCTTTATGTACCCCTTATCGAAGGCGATGCCCATCAACTCGGAGGTAACGCTTTTTCCCGCTGATCTGAACTCCTGGAGCATAAATCGATGCCTGTAATAAAAGTATTCTTCGAGGATGAGGTTGCCATTTTTAATGAGAACGATGCTGAAAAGATAGGGATATTTGCCAGCAAGAATAGCTTTCATCAAATCATGGATGATTTCTTTATTGACACCTTCCTTGGCCAAAGAAGAAACTTGCCATCCATCATCTATTTGCAAAGGTACCTGATAAGTATATTCTCTTTGGGGCGCTCCTGATTCATCAACTCTCGGTGGAATATGTGTACAAGCAGTAAAAGAAAACAGGAGTATGATCAAAGTGAGGACATACCTTATTGACAAACTTTGACAGAACATTTTGTTGACTCCATATTTAGGTTTTTTTGATGCATCCTGCCAATATTCCATTGCTGAGCTGCTTGGTGATGTGGA
>CAMYLH010000644.1 GCA_947259065.1 uncultured Desulfobacterales bacterium | reverse complement strand
CGGGGAGGTTCAGCCGGGCAGTACCGGCAAGGCGGTACCGGGTTACCAGACCCGGCTGCTGGATGAGGATGGCAAGCCGGTCGGTCGAGGCCAAATCGGGAACCTTTTGGTCCGCGGCGGCTCGATCGCCTCTGCCTACTGGAACCAGCGGGAGGAAACCCGGCGCAACATGCTGGGTGAATGGTTTGTTACCGGAGACCGCTATTTGGTGGATGAAGCGGGATATTATTACTTCCGGGGCAGAAGCGATGACATGCTGAGGGTCGGCGGCAAGTGGCTGGCGCCCCAGGAAGTTGAAAGGACCCTCAATTTGCACCCGGCCGTGGCGGAAAGCGCGGTGGTCGGTTGCCATGGGAAAGATGAACTAATCAAACCCTACGCGTTTGTGGTCCTTAACTCGGATGCCTCAGCATCGGACAGCCTGCAGGAAGATATCAAACAGTTTGTCAAGGACCGTATTGCAGTCTATAAATACCCACGCTGGATCGAATTTACGGACAAAATTCCCAAGACCAGCGGGGGTAAAATCCAGAGATTTGTTTTGCAGGAAAGGATTAAGGGAAGGGGATAGTGGACATGCAGCCAGGCAAATAAAACTTACAACCATTCATAGGGTGTCGGCCTCCGCCTCAAAGATAACAATGAAGCAATGGGTCTTGAAATGCATAAAATCCCAAATAGCAAATCCCAAATAACAAATAAATACCAATGATTCAAATTCCAAAAACCAAACGGTTATTCATGAATTATTAATTGGATATTGGAATTTGAGATTTATTTGTAATTTGGTGCTTGTACTTTGTTATTTATTCTGCTTTTTTTGCTTTCGGATTTGTTGATTGCAAATTTCAGGTGTCCGGTTTTTGAGGTATGTGCTCATGAAACCTGAGGCATGCAAAAAATAAATGAGGAAATTCTCATCACTCCAACAAGAGAATAACCATGCTCAACGTCAACAACATCGAAGTCATTTATGACGATGTGATCCTGGTCCTCAAAGGCCTTTCGCTGGAGGTCAAAGAGGGACAGATCGTTGCGCTTTTGGGCGCCAACGGCGCCGGCAAAACCACTACCCTGAAGGCCATATCGGGACTATTGAAAGTTGAGGAAGGGGACGTTACCGGCGGGACCATTGAATTCTCGGGACATCGGATCAACGGCCTGGAGCCCGAAGAAATTGTTCGGATGGGCATCTTCCAGGTCATGGAGGGGCGCTGCGTCTTTGAAAATTTGACTGTCTACGAAAATCTGATTGCAGCCACCCGGACCCGCAAAAGTCGTAGCGATATCCGTGAGCGTTTCGAGATGGTGATGCATTATTTTCCGGCACTAAAACCCCTGCGCCATCGACTGGCCGGTTACTTGTCAGGCGGCGAACAGCAGATGCTGGTGATCGGCCGAGCCCTGATGGCACAAACGCGGCTGATGTTGCTGGATGAGCCTTCTCTCGGTTTAAGCCCGATTTTAGTGGCGGAAATATTTACTAATTTAAAACGTCTCAACCGGGAGCAGAAAATCACGATGTTGCTGGTAGAGCAAAATGCCCATTTGGCCCTTTCCATCGCCGAGCATGGTTATGTGATGGAAAATGGCAAGATCGTTCTGGATGATACGGTTGACAAACTTAAAGAAAACGAAGATATTAAGATGTTCTATCTAGGTTTGACCGAGATGGGTACCAAACGTAGCTATCGAGATGCAAAATTTTATAAACGGCGTAAACGCTGGTTGACATGATTAAAACAAAGGAGAGGTGAAATGCCTAAAGTTGGAATACTGGGCTGTGACGTCACAACCCGGGAAATGGACTGCGTCATGATCGGTTGCTTTGGGAATTTGCGCGGCAGACAGGGAATGTTTGAACAATATTCGGAGGATGATCCGCCGGAGTTGGTAGGTATCATCAGTTGCGGTGGATGCCCCACTGCCGTCGGTTCGGACCGTGTCTGGCAGAAAGTCAAAGCACTCAAGGAATACGGTATCGAGGCGCTGCATTTGACATCCTGCCTGGTCCAGGTCTGCCCGTTTACGCAAGAATTTGTGACAACCATCCGCAAGGAATATCCGGATCTGAAAATTGTGGAAGGCACCCACCCATTTCATGACCTGCAGGCTTTTAAAAACGGGATCAAAGAGCTCACTTCGCAGCGGGCGGTCACGCCCCAAAAAATGAATGATATCGTATTCAAGCGCATCAAGGTTCACACGGATGAGGATGAGTGAGGATTGACGAGTGACGAATGACGAAGTACGGAATCGATAAAGAGACTTTTTCAATGTAGTTTTATATGAACAATAAAAAATTTCAACATTGTGTCAGAAAAAGGCTCTTAGGCGCTTATATTAAGTTTGTATTCATCTGTGAAAATCTGCGTAGATCTGTGTCCTAATTTTATGTAGCTAAAATTCCGGTTTCAGCATCCGATTTATTTCTTCCGGGAATGCCATACAGACGCTTTCACCGAACAGGCGGCCCAGGGATCATCTTTTTGTGAACCTGCAAAAAAGCTCATGTTAAAGTTGTATATTCCCATTCGGTCATAGGCGGCCATTAATTTCGTGAGGCCCGTTGCCAGATCCTTCAAATCTTTTGCGGTCAGATCTAACGTGGATCTAACGCCATCTACTACGGCTGCCACATCGCCGGCGGCGCCCAACGGGGCAAAAACACTGAGCCAGGCCGTGCGGCCGATTTCTCCAAGAAAACGATCGCGATTTTCTTTTTCGACCTGCACCAGGTCATCCCAGTAGTTTTTCCCCGTTCTGTCCATATAGGTTTCGGCGGCTTCAAGTTCTTCCCGCAACCGATTCGGTGCAAAGGAACTCGGGAATACCTGCAGGTGAGGATGAATGATGGAACTTCCGGAAGCCGGCATGTAATTCCAGCTCACCAGGTGATAAATCGATTCGGGATGATTGATAGCATGGAGGTGACGGAAGTAATTCAGCGCCAGTTGAAATCCAGCGGCAATTTGTTGCGGGTCAATGTCAATCATGGGGATGTAGTGACGACTGCCCAAAGTGGCCACTGCACCCAGCCTGTCATAAGGCGCGATATTGGGGAATAAGATCTTATCGTCTAATATCATGCGACCCTCGGGCACGATTTCAGGTGGGAAGCAGGGGGTGACCTTCAACACCTTATCCGGGCAAAAAGGGCACCAATTCTCGGTGCCGGCAATCAATTTTTCAATATCCGGTTTTTTCCACTTGAGTTCTCTGAAATGGCAAATGCGTGATGTTTTGCCGGTGAGGGGGTCTTTGCGGATTTCGTTGGGGATATCTTTGCGGGCCATGTCATTGTTTGGATCAAGCAGGACAGTTTCTCTGGCAATCGCTTCAAATTTCATAAGAATTCTCCTAATAGAAAACCTCCGTATATATAAAAGAGCCCGGAAATCTCTCATCCACCAAAAATGTGACGTCCCGGATCATCTCGCGGCGACCGCACAGGTAAAAATCGTAACGTCCCGCTGTTAAATTCTTATCTAAATAATCGGTTACTCGGCCTTGAAAAAACTCATGCGATGATTTGCCGGTCTCTGAAAGACAGGGGATATAGTTCTCGGCAGTCGATTGGAATACGGATGCGTAATACATATCTGCCGCTGAGCTGACACCGTGAAGCAGTGTAAACCCGGTGACACCGGACCGCGCCATTGAAACAAAGGGCGCCGATCCGGTGCCGGTAGCCACGAAGACGGCCGGCCGGGTAGAAGGCCTGAAGGTAAAGTAACCATGGGGACCGTTGAAGTTCAAGCGGGAGCCGACCGGGGCGCTGCTCAATCCGGAGGTTAAGATTCCGCCTTCAATATTTCGAATACACAGTGCCAGGTTCGGATCGGTCGGTGTGGTAACCAGAGAATAATCCCTTTCAATCGCGTCGTGGACGAGACGAATACATTGACCGGGCATATATTCAAAAGATGTCGGTTTTGAGAGGGTTATCTCAAAGGATTTATTTGACAGCCATTGGCGTTCTATCAGTTCAGATGCGTAATTTTCGGCCTTGGTTTCCACGGATGGTGATTACCTTATTTTTGCCAGAGTTTTTCAGGGGCATCAAATAAATGATTGCAATAGCGGGCGACAATGAAAAGATAGTCAGACAGTCGATTGATGTAAATCAGTGCTCGTTGGTATAAATCGGGAGCCTGCATTTTATACGATGCGTCCAGAAAACAGACGATTCGTCGTTCCGTTCGCCGGCAAACCGTGCGGGCCACGTGGGCCCAGGCTGCCGTCGGGTGACCCCCGGGCAGAATAAACCCTTTCAGTTCGGGCAGTGCTTCTTCCATTCGATCGATGGATTCTTCCAGAAACCGGATGCGCTGTGGGTCAATGCCGGCAATCGTATCCATGGCGGGTGAGTCCGGTGTGGTGGCCAAAATCGCGCTGATGGCAAAGAGATCCGACTGGATTTGCTGTAATTCCCCGACCGGTTCCGAACGCTGCGGTCCAAAGCATGCGATCAGCGCGCCGATGATCGAGTTTAATTCATCCATATCCCCATAGGCTTCAATACGCTCATTTGATTTGGAGATCCGTTGTCCGCTAAAGAGACTGGTTTTACCCCGATCACCGGTGCCCGTATAAATTTTCATCAGTTATTCCTATGCTACGATTACAATTCTTTCAGG
>CAMYLH010000643.1 GCA_947259065.1 uncultured Desulfobacterales bacterium | reverse complement strand
CGTAAAATTCTAAATTTATTAGATATAATATCTATATCTCAACTTAACAGTTTTGGGAAAATGACTTTTTTTGACTGGATTGAAATGAAATTCCCCGCAGCAGATTTATTTCTTGCGCCCGACTGTAAATGCCTTGCCTATGAAGTCACCTAAAGCATAATAATCCGAACCGGCAGAGTTGTAGATAAACGGCTGTACCTTGGCGATATCGGGCAGACCGTTTTCTGCCAGGATGCTTTCATCGGCTTTGATATCTTTGATTTCGCCGATGAACTGGGTGTGCAGGCCGATTTCCACCACCTTCAGCACCTCACATTCCAGTACCACCGGGAATTCTTTAACATAAGGCGCGTTCACGACGTCGCTTCTAACAGCCGTCAGACCCAAGGATTCAAATTTATTTTCCTGTTTCCCGGAATAAATTCCAACATAGTCGGCTTCTTTGACAAACGCAGTGGAGGGAATATTTATCGTAAAAGCTTTATGGTGCTGAATATTCCCGTACGTGTAGGTAGCCTGCCTGAGTGATATGGCAGCACAAGGCGGTTTGCTGCAACAGATTCCGCCCCAAGCCACAGTCATCATATTGGCCTGGCCGTTTTGATCGTAACTACCGATGATCAGGACCGGGTTCGGCTGGATAAGTGTCCGGGGTCCAATTGATTTTTTCATAATTAACCTCCTGTGATAGGCATTTTGATTCAGAGTGGTGATTCAACCGGCAAGGCCTAAAGGCACAGCCTGTAAAAAAATGCTTGAGAAATACTCTAGATACAGACGGCAGTTTAAAAGGTCAAGATGAAAAGGGCCTTACTTGGGTTGCTTCATACATCTGATTAGAAAGCCGACACAACCATGATGATGTGGAGCCCGGTTTAAGGAATAGATGGACGAGGGCCTGCTGCATAAACATGGAAGACCCCACCCCCGTGAACGGTTAGGGGCTTTAGTTAACCTTTTCAAAGTATTACGGGATCGTACGGTTATCATAAAAATCTTTAGGTTTTTATATAAAAGACGATAAATGGAATATACGTTTGATTTTCTATCCAAAATGACATTCCATTTAACTCCTAATGTTTGACGAGGTACTAAAGATGAAACATGCAATCTACACCATTGGAATTGTATTTGTTTTTTTGTCGCTTTTTGCCTGTGGTTTAGTCAAAGGTAAGGGAGAAGCCGAAAAGGTTGCTGAATCTCTGTTCCAGGAAAGAATAAGTGACGGATGGCTGGGTTCAGACCGATATTATTCAGACCTGTTCTGGAAGAACACCGGCGAGAAAAAATGGTCCAATATCAAAAATTTAGTAGAAAAGGCAATGGGGGACCTTGAGAGCTACTCACTAACCACCTGGAATGTTCAATCCAAGGTAAATACTAGAGAATTATCCGGGACCATTGTCATCTTGGTATACGAAACAGTATATAGCGAAGGAAAAGGAACAGAGACGCTGATGATTCATAAACCGCTGATGGGTAATGAATTTTCAATACTTGGCCACAATTTTAATTCAGAAAGAATCCAACAAATGATGGATAAAAGCATCGAACAAGCCGCCTCAGGAAACAGCGCCTAAAGCACGCCGACACTGAGCCCCGATAAAAACTTTTTCGATGGATGCTTTAAGCGCAGGAGTTGGACACTAGTAAATCCCTTTCACCCGCTATAAAAAACGGCTCTGACGGGCGAGCCGTCCGAATCCTTCAGCTTAAGCGGCAGAAACGAGTAAAATCCTTTGACCGCTTTTATTTTATCCAGGTTGCAGAGATTCTCCACGATGAGGATGTCATTACCCAGCAGGATATTATGGGCCGGATAACCACTAACCCCGTCTCCTTGGCTGAAATTAGTATCCAGCGCCGTCGGGTACGAGGCGTCAATATTCAGGGCGTCAATTCCGACAATGGCAACGCCCAGCTGTAACAACAGTCCGGCGGCATCGGCGCTCAAATAGGGGTGCTGCAGATATCGCCGTGTCCCGAAGTATCGGTCCCAGCCGGTTTTCAGGATTACAAAATCCCCTTTTTTGATTTCGGATGCATAGAATTTAAGGTCGGCTTCGTCAATCAGATCTCTTTGCGATTTATCCGAAACGTCGATCAGGATGCCGTTACCGATAAATCGTTGAACCGGTATTTCATCTATTCTTTGACCGCCTTTCAGGAAGTGGTAGGGCGCATCGATGTGCGTCCCTGTGTGAGACCCCAATTTTATCAGATCGACATGGCAGTAATCCGTTTCATGGGTCAACCCCCGGCTGATCGAAGGTTTCGGATCTCCCGGATAAATCTGAATTTCGTCATGGATGGTATGGCTTAGATCGATGACTTCCATTTTGTGTTTCCCGATTTTCTTAGGTAATTGAGGGGCCGGGGAGTTTTCAGCGCAAGCCTATGATTAGAGCGGAGTGGATGATCACCACCGAAATCGGATGCTGTCTGAGTCCATTAGGGATCGTTATGGATGAACAGCTTTGCACCGCGGTTTTTATTTACCATCCAATCCCGGCATTGGACACCATCTTCCGTTTTCATTTTGATTACTGTTCATTCATTACGATGCCTTAGGGTCGAGTTCATTCGGTTTCGGTGGTGATTATCCATGCAGCGGGTCGGCTTTGAAAAACTTTCCGATCCCCTCACTTAACAA
>CAMYLH010000642.1 GCA_947259065.1 uncultured Desulfobacterales bacterium | reverse complement strand
GGTAACGCCACCGAAATACGCTGATTTTTTGGAAAAATCGATTGCCAAAGCCAGCCGGGTCCACATCATGGAAGCCGGACATATCGTGCCGATGGAAAAGCCTGGGGAGGTCAACCGAGCGATTAGAGAATTTTTAGACCAAATAGGGCTGTAAATCGAGCAACCTATATTTCCGCAAATAAAAGGGAATGGATAGACACTCACTCCCTGTTGGCCGGTAGATCCATGGGAGAAGAAGAGTGTCTGCCGTACTTGTTTCAAAAATTAATTGATAAAAAAATATGATCAGCCAACGACTTTACCCTTACGTTGCAAAAGCAAGCTTTATAATTTCGACCATGTCTTTGGTTTTTGCGCTTCTGATTTTTTTTGTTTCGGAGTCAAGAAGATATACGGGGGCAGAATCAAGCACAAAATGAACCGTATCGCCCGCAAGTCTTACCGTCTGATCTCCTTCAAAATGGTAAAATTCCAGTGAAGACGGTACTGTTTTCAAGCAATTTTCAACAATGTTTACAAATCTTTATGGAGGCCCCATGAAATCAGTAAAGACCATGATTGCTGAGGCTTTAGCAGCCGGCCAAAACACCTTGTCCGAATATGACAGCAAACGGATTCTAACCGAATACGGAATACCAGCGACCCGGGAATTTTTAACCGAGGATTTTGCAGACGTCGAACAGGCAGCCGATCGCATCGGCTATCCGGTGGCTTTAAAGGCCTGTGCCGCCGCAGCCCAGCACAAAACCGAAATGGGACTCATTGAGCTGGGAGTCAAGGATGCGGTTGAATTAAAGCGCGCCTACGATCGCCTGGCCCCCAAAGCCCGGGATCTGGGCGGAGGGATTCTGGTCCAGGAAATGATCGCGGGTTCGCGTGAGCTGGTGATGGGCCTGATCCGGGATCCCCAATTCGGCCCCTGCGTTATGTTCGGCTTAGGCGGCATTTTCACCGAAGCTTTGGGCGACGTTTCTTTCCGGGTGGCGCCGTTGAACGATCAGGATGCCCGGTCGATGCCAAGCGAGATCCAGGGATCCAAAATACTAGGAAACATGCGCGCTATGGCGCCTGTCCAGACCGATCATCTCAGCCGCTGCCTGCGGCAGCTGGGCCAGATCGGCTTAGATCATCCCGCCATCAGCGAAATTGACGTCAACCCCCTGATTGTCCGCAACGGTCTGCCGGTGGCTGTCGACGCCCTGGTGGTGTTGCAGACACCGGAACCGCAGGCGGCCGAAGAGGCAGCGGTTTCCGGCAATCTGGACATATTGTTCGAACCCCAGAGTGTTGCTGTGATCGGCGCATCCGGTACCCCTCACAAGGCCGGCAACGACGTCATCAAAAACATCCTGGCCAATGATTTCGGCGGCAAGCTGTATCTGGTCAACCCCAAGGGCGGCGAGATTCTGGGGCACCAGGTTTACCCCTCAATCCAGGATTTGCCGGACGGCATCGATCTGGCCATCATCATCCTGCCGGCCAGCGCGACGCCGCAGGCCATCCGGGACTGTGCCGCCAAGGGGGCCAAGGCCATCGTCATGGCCGCCAGCGGCTTTGCCGAGGTGGACGAGCAGGGCCAAAAACTGCAGCAAGAAACGATTCAAGCCATCCGTGAAACCGGAGTCAGAGCCATTGGTCCCAATACCTCGGGGCACACATCGACGCCCCATAACTTCACCTCAAGTTTCTTCCCACTCGGCAAAATCCCGCGTGGCAAAGTTTCCTACATCGCTCAGACCGGAAATTTTGCCACTCACACCATGCGATATATCATGACCGGCGAACACTTCGGCGTTGCCCGGGTGCTGGGTATGGGTAACAAACTGGATGTGGAAGAAAGCGAGGTGCTGGAGTATTACGGCCGGGATCCGGAAACCGAGGCCATCTTCATCTACCTGGAAAGCTTTAAACGACCGCGGCGCTTTCTGGAGGTGGCCCGCCAAGTGACACGCTCGAAGCCGGTGATCCTGCTCAAAGGCGGAAGTACCGCCCAAGGGTCCCGGGCGGCTGTGGCTCACACGGCTGCCCTGGCTTCGGACGACCGCATTATCGACGGGGCGCTGCGCCAGGCCGGTGTGGTTCGGGTCCATGACTACTCCCACCTGATTCTGGCAGCCAAGGGGATATCCGCCATGCCCCTGCCCAGGGGAAACCGGGTGAGTTTTTCGGCACCTTCAGGCGCCATGCTGGTCTGCATGACCGATCTTTGCCACCGACGCTGGGGGTTGCAGGTGCCGAAGTTCGAAGAAAAAACCCGCCGCTATCTCCAGGATATCAGCCCACCCTATATCCGGATACGAAACCCGGTCGATATCTGGCCGGCCGCCACAGCCACCGGTGTTGAGTACGCTTATCGGGAAGGAACCGAGGCCGTGCTCAAAGACGACAACATTGATGCCGTTGTCATGATTCTGATGATCACCGAAGAAACCGGCGTGCCGTCGATGGATTTTATTGTCGAGCTGGCCCAGCGCTATCCGGAAAAGCCCCTTTACGTCACCTTCTCCGGTCAAAAGAAACATGAGGTGAAGTTATGGGGCGTCGATGTGTGCCCCGAGGTCTTGGGACCAATGGCTCTGACTCCGGTTTCACGGATGGCTTGAAACGTTTCGTGCTGCTGTTTTTGGCCCTGCTCGTCCACCTCGGCAAAGCCGCT
>CAMYLH010000641.1 GCA_947259065.1 uncultured Desulfobacterales bacterium | reverse complement strand
ACCTTGTGCAAGGAATCAAGGAGAAGTATGATATCGTTGCCGCCAATATCCTCAGCCACGTGATTTTGGATTTGCTCAAGGACATCCGGCGGGTGTTAAAGTCAGACGGAGTTTTTATATGTTCGGGAATAGTAGATAAAAATGAAAAACAGGTGGTCGCTGCGATGAGACATATCGGTTTTGAAATCCTTGAAATTGATTCAAAAGACGAATGGGTTGCGATTGCGGGACGCCTCATGACAGAGGGCAAAGGAAATAAGTGCTAAGTTGTTTTTGCTCCAGAGGATTGTGGCAAGTATACTGAAAAAAAACATCGAATGATGAATGGAAAAGATGAAGAAACAGTCATTATAGGTTTGACATCGGATATTTTAAAACAAATGAAATCAAATTGCGGAGCGGAGCGACATCATTATTCGATGTTCATCGTTAAAACAACCTTGTGCCGGTATAGGTTGCGCCCAACGTCTCCATGTCTTGGGAGGATATAATGAGAATACTGCTGGTGGAGGATGACAGTAAAATTGCGTCTTTCATTGTTAGTGGTTTCAAATCCGAAGGCTTTGCCGTAGACCATGCCGCTGACGGGGAGAGTGGTTTGCACCTGGCATTGACCGAACCCCATGATGCTGCCATCATCGACCTCATGCTTCCCAAACTGGATGGCTTGTCACTGATTGAGCAAATGCGGCGCGAGAAGATCAAGACACCGGTGATTATTTTGAGCGCCAGGGGATCTGTTGACGATCGCGTCAAAGGATTGCATACCGGTGGCGATGATTATCTGACCAAACCCTTTGCCTTTTCCGAACTGCTGGCCAGGGTCCAGGCCTTGATTCGACGTAGTAGTAATGTATCAGAGCCAACCAAACTGATGGTGGCAGATGTCACCATCAATCTTATTACACGGGAAGTCAATCGCGCCGGCCTGACCATCGAGCTGCAGCCTTTGGAGTTTTCCTTGCTCGAATACTTAATGCGTAATGCCGGTCGGGTTGTCTCCAAAACCATGATTATGGAACATGTCTGGGACTATTATTTTGATCCACATACCAATGTGGTGGAATCCCGGATCTATAAATTACGGGAAAAAATCGATAAAGGTTTCTCAAACAAGCTGATACACACGGTGCGTGGAGTGGGCTATGTCCTTAAAGACAAGACTGCTTAAAATGCGTCACACCCTGGCATTCCGCTTAACTTTCTGGTATGCGGGAATATTTATGCTTTCCGCATGCTTAGCGTTTTTCTTCTTCTATCTGTTAATAACTTCCGTCATCCGGCAGCAAATCGATCAAAGTCTCTCAAGCGAAGTCAGAACTTTTTCTTCGATCCTGTCGACTCAAGGTACCGAAGCAGTCAAACGTCAGGCTTTTATGGAGGCCCAGGCTGCAGGTGAGAGGAAGATATTTTTCCGCCTGCTTTATATTACCGGCCAGGTATTTTCTTCTTCCAATATGTCTTACTGGCGCGATATCGGGATAAATAAGCGTGCCGTCAATCGCTTGCTAAATGATGGCACGCCATTTTTCGACACCATCAATGTACCCGATCGCAAGCACAGGATACGCGTTCTTTATGCAATCATCGGACCCGGCATGATGCTGCAACTGGGACAATCCATGGAGAACCATACTCGCATTATCGAAATCTTTCGTAAGGTATTTATCTTCACCATGGCCATTCTGTTTGTATTGGCTGTTGTTGTCGGGTGGTTTATGGCCAGACGGGCACTGGTGGGAGTTGAAACGGTAACCCAAACTGCGCGCCGAATATCAGACGGCAGTCTGGAAAAACGGGTTCCGGTGAAAAAGGGAATGGATGAAATCGATCAACTGGCGATTACTTTCAATCAGATGCTGGACCGTATCCAAAAATTGGTGGCCGGGATCAAAGAAATGAGTGACAACATCGCCCACGACCTCAAAAGCCCGATCACCCGAATTCGCGGGATCGCCGAAATCACCCTGACCGCCGATTCATCTGCAACGGATTACGAACGTATGGCGGCCAGCACTATTGAAGAATGCGATCGGCTTTTGGAAATGATCAACACCATGCTGATCATTTCTAAGACTGAAGCCGGCATCGGCCAGCTTGACTGCCGCAAGATCGATATTGCCGCGCTTGTTCAGGATGCCTGCAAACTGTTTCAATCTTCGGCCGAAGATAAAGGCCTCACACTGGTTTGTAACACCGTCATAAAAATCAGCGTGGATGGCGACGTGCGCCTGATTCAAAGGATGCTGGCTAACTTGCTTGATAATGCCATCAAATACACACCGGCCAACGGATCAATTCAGGTTGATATACGTACGGCGGATAATCAGTCGGGTCAGATATCGGTAAAAGACACAGGTATCGGAATTTCCGAAAAAGATCTTCCCCATATTTTTGAACGCTTTTATCGCTGCGATCCCAGCCGGTCCCAGGCCGGCACCGGGCTGGGTCTCAGTTTTGCCCGGGCCGTTGCCCGGGCCCACAACGGCGACATTACCGTTGCCAGTACACCAGACAAAGGAAGTACCTTTACTGTCATCATTCCGAAAGGTCAGCATGCACAAATTTAGAGAGCAAACCTTAGGCCGCAACGGTTTGAACGTCGGTGAAGGCCATAATCACCTGCCCCGATTGCACATCGGTGAAGAGTTGCTCTT
>CAMYLH010000640.1 GCA_947259065.1 uncultured Desulfobacterales bacterium | reverse complement strand
AAGAAAAATAATAATTCACAGAATACCTCGCAGGAGGGCCTGACACTGATCCGACATTTGAACCCCGGTTTCCTCAATGGAAATCGCATTGGGTTCACAAACCTCGATACAGCTTTCACAACCAATACATTCTTTCGGCTTCACCGGCACGGCCCTGCCATTTTGCATATCGAACACCCCAGAACTACAGAGCTCCAGGCACTCTTCGCAGCCGGTACATTTTTCCCGGTCCAAAGTAACGTTAAAACCCATCTGATAAACATCCTTTTTAGGCCCTTATCGGCATTTTTTCTGACAACATGTTGTCAGATAATGAAGGTTTCAGGATTTAGCAACTCGCCTTCCTGACACCTGACACCCATAGTTACCGACATTAAATTATCAGCAAGTTTGCCGCTTTTAAGGCGCCAGTTTCGTATTTTCTCGATCAAAAGTCAACAAAAAATTGTATCCAAAACTGGATTCACCGCTAAATTATTTACTTCAATAGTTTTTTTAATCATGAATTCTCCTTCCACTGAATATTATTATAACTTATTGAAATTTAAGATAATAAAAATAAAATAATTTTATTGACTTTTTTTTGAAGGTGATTTACACATATCTCTCAACATTAACAAAACACCTATATTGTATACAATGCTGCAAAAATCCACCCCGCAAGTCAAGGCCAAAATAAAGTCCACCCCGGTGCGCGAATGGGCCTATGATCACCTGAAATCAGACGTTTTATCCGGTCACTTCAACCCGGGTGAAAGGCTGACCGAGGAGCATCTGGCAAAAACCCTGGGGGTTAGCCGAACACCTGTGAGAGAAGCTCTCCATAGACTGGCGTCAGAGGGGCTAATACAACCCCTGGAAAGCCGTGGGTTTGGCGTCGCAAGCGATTCGCGCGAGGAAATCGAAGATCTCTTCGATATCAGGGCTGCCCTGGAGGGATATGCGATCCGCTTAATCTGCGATCTTATTTCTGAAGAAACGCTTGGGCAACTCAACGGATTTATCAAGAAAGCACAGGACGCTTTAGAAATAAAAAAGCAGGATGAGATATTTAAATATAACACCCAGTTTCATGATGCCCTGCATGGGGTGATTGCCGGCAAGACCCGCTTTCACAGTTTGATTGCGGACACCCGCAAATATGTTTTGAGATATCGTAAAGACAGCCTTTTTTATCTCGATCGCGCTAGGAGAACGATAGATGGGCACCGCAAAATCCTGCTGGCCATAAGATTAAAAGACCCGGATCTCTGTGAGCGTATGATCCGGGAACACATCCGGGAAGCCAAAGAAGACGCGCTGCACAAACTTTCGGAAAATGCCAAAACTTCGTGACAACCTTATGCCAAATTATTTTCAGGCCATTAATGCAAGGAGGTTCTGATGAAAGCAGATAAAGACAAATGCATCGGGTGCAAGAGATGCTTTCCCTATTGCCCGATGGGCAAAATTCAGACATTTCACAAACATGATGCCATTCCAGGCAGAGTCTATATTGAAATCGACCAGGATAAGTGCACTGACTGCGGCATGTGCGTTAGGGCCAATATCTGTCCTGTCAAGGCACTGCAGCAGCCCGTTGAGGACTGGCCGCGGGAAATTCGAGGTATTTTGAGCAATCCCCTGATTGAATTTAAAGGTTCTCAGGTGCCGGGCCGCGGCACCGAAGAAATGAAAACCAATGACGTCAAAGGCTCTTTTCTCCCGGGGGAGGTCGGCGTCGGTGTCGAACTGGGCAGGCCGGGCATTGGGGCCTACTTTAAGGATGTCGAAATCGTCTCCATGGCTTTAATGGGTGCAAACATCGGCTACGAGCTGGCAGAGGAGAATCCGGTTACCCATTTCATGTCGGATACAAAGACAGGAAAACTCAGAGATGATGTTCTGGGTGAGAAGGCGACTTCTGCGATCATTGAGGGCAAGTGCAAGCTGGAAAGACTTCCCGAGGCCTTAAAGGCGCTGCAAGAGGCCGCCAAGAAGGTAGATACCGTCTTCACCGTGGAAGTGATCACAAAGGTTACCCAGGAAGGAGAGGTACCTATCAAAGCGGCCCTGGAAGAAGCAGGTTTCTGGTATTCAATCAACAGCAAAAACAATATGGGGTTGGGTGAACCGGCCTTCAAATTTTACGATAACTAAAGGAGGCTAACCATGACACACAGCTTGCATCGCAGAGGGAGTTACGAAGAGCTGAAAAACGACTTTGTGGTACTGGGTTGTCCGGCGACGGGTGTCAACAAGGTAGGGTCGGCCCCCAAAACACAGGAATTTCTGAGCATATGTTACAAGCATGGGCCCATAAATCTGGGTGATATGAAAACCGGCAACATTTACAACACGACCATGGATGATATCCTGGCCAGTGTTACCGATGGAACCATCGTTCAGTGCACCTTTGATAACCGGGACAAGATTGTCAGCCTGCTCAAAGAACTGAACGACAGGAGACCCGGAATATCAGTAATTATATCGGGTGTAACCGATGTCGTACAGCAATGTATGCATGAGGCCGGACTGGGCCCGATTCATTCGCTTTAATATTCGCTGGGGACATGGGGTGCCATTGAGAGATTACCCGATTACCCCATTTTGAAGCTTCTAACCATGTGTGGCCATGCCATGATCGCCTCGGATCTGGTCGGTAAAATGATTCGAGACA
>CAMYLH010000639.1 GCA_947259065.1 uncultured Desulfobacterales bacterium | reverse complement strand
CTATCAAATCGAGCGCACCCAGCAAATCTATGTCATCATCGATGGCTCCCGCTTGAGTGTCAGAAACTCAGATCCTCATAGCAGCAGGCTGACAACTTTAGGGAAACCGGAGGCTGATGAATATACTACCATCATGGAACGCTATGCCGCCGCCGCACTTGTCATGGGACTCGCAGCCGACCGGCAGGCGGACGAGTTCGGCTTGTTGGCATTTGACGACCGTGTCAGAAAATTTGTGCGGGCCAAAAGCGGCAAGGCGCATTATGATGTATGCCGTGATGCCCTTTACACCCTGCACCCTAGAAGCGTCACGCCGGATTTTACCGAACTTTTCACTTTTATCGCAACCAAAATCAGGCGGCGTGCTTTGTTGATTGTGTTAACCAATCTGGATGACCCGGTCCTAGCGGAGAGCTTTACCGCCAACATCGATGTGATCCGTCGGCGGCACCTGGTTATAGTCAATATGTTAAAACCCGCCGGTGCCCAACCGCTTTTTTCTGATCCATCGACCCAGACTGTGGATGATATTTATCGGAAATTAGGCAACCATCTCCTGTGGCGGAACCTGCGAGAAACGGAAAAATACCTTCGCCGTCGCGGGATCGGATTTTATCTGCTGGAAAATGAAAACCTGTGCTCGGATATCGTGTCCCAGTATTTGACGGTAAAAAGACGGCAGGTATTATGATTATCGACCTACAAAAATTTATCACTGAAGAACGACCGATCTGGAATGAACTTGAGGCTGTGCTGGCGAAGCTGGAAAAAAGGCCGGAACTCCGGATGAGTCTGGCCAGGCTGGAGCGGTTTCACTATCTTTATCAGCGAGCTTCGGGGGACTTGGCAAAGATTAAAACTTTCTCGGCCGAACCGAACACCCGTGTTTACCTTGAGTCTTTGGTGGCAAGAGCCTTTGGAGAAGTACATGAAAATCAGAAAAAGCCCCACCGACTGACGCCCCTGAATTGGTTTTTTTCAACCTTCCCGCAGACTTTTCGTAAACACGTCAATGCCTTCTGGATTTGTCTGGCGGCCATGCTGGTGGGCAGTGCCTTCGGTGGGTTTGTGATCGTTGTCGACCCGGACGTCAAAGAGGTTATGCTGCCGTTTTCTCACCTGCAAGGCGATCCGTCCGAACGGGTTGCGAAAGAAGAGGCTGCCGACGATGATCGGCTTGCGGGTGCTAAAACTTCTTTTTCATCCTATTTAATGACCCATAATACCAAGGTCTCCATTTTTACCCTTGCTATGGGAATAACCTGGGGAATCGGCACGCTGATCATGCTGTTTTACAACGGGGTCATACTCGGGGCGGTGGCACTGGATTATGTGCTGGCTGGAGAGACGCCTTTTTTGCTGGGCTGGCTGCTGCCCCACGGGGTCATCGAAATTCCAGCTATTATTCTGGCTGGGCAGTCCGGTCTGGTGCTGGCCGGAGCCCTTATCGGCTGGGGAAAATCCATTTCCTTGAAAGCGAGATTAAGAAAAATAAGCGGTGATCTGGTGACCCTCATTATGGGGGTTGCCATCATGCTGATCTGGGCCGGGATTATCGAGGCATTCTTCTCCCAGTACCATGAGCCGGTCATACCTTATGGCGCTAAGATCGGATTTGGCGTCCTGGAGTTATTCCTGCTGGTACTGTTTTTAACCATATCCGGGAGAAGAACTATAAAATCAGAGCCAGAAATTGAAAGCGCAAAGCAGTAGTAATTATTAACCACGAAACACACCAAATACACGAAATATTTTAATGAAAGATGGTTAAAAGCCCATGATGGCAGATAAAATAAATTCCTTAACCATTAGAACTCCGGAAGGGATTGAATTTTCCCTTATGCTGGCCGGACCGGTAACACGGTTTCTGGCATGGTCGGTGGATCTGCTGGTAATTTTAGTGACAAGCAAATTGCTGAACGTCCTGCTGGCTGTTCTGGGCTTCATCAGCAGCGATCTTGCCTCAGCAGCAAGTATTTTGGGCTATTTTGTCGTTTCCATAGGCTACGGAATCGTTATGGAATGGTACTGGCGCGGGCAAACCCTGGGCAAACGGCTGCTGCGTCTAAGAGTTACGGATGTGCATGGGCTGCAATTGCAATTCAGTCAAATTGTGATTCGAAACCTGCTTCGGTTTGTGGACAGTTTGCCGTTTTTATATCTGGTCGGCGGTCTGACCTGCCTTATTAACCGCCGTACCCAGAGACTCGGTGATATTGTTGCCAATACCATCGTCGTGTGGAGTCCCCGCGTTGATGAACCCGACCTGGATCAACTTCTTGAAGGCAAATACAATTCTTTTCGCAATCACCCTCATCTGGAGGCGCGCCTGCGCAACCATGTTTCTCCGGCCGAGGCGCAGGTCGCACTCCAGGCCCTAATGCGGCGGGATGAGTTCGAACCCAGGGCTCGGGTAAAGCTTTTCCAACGTATCGTCACCTATTTTAAAACCATCGTCATTTTTCCCCAGGAAGCCACCGAAGGTATATCGGATGAGCAGTACATCCGCAATTTGGTGGATGCACTGTATCGTCCCAAAACTACCGGTTAAACCCGACCGATTCGAGCGCTGCCGCCAACGGCAAGCAAAAATCCGGATTCGCGCACCTGTAACAGCGGTCCCCATAGGTATGAGCGCTACAGAAAGAAATAGCTATATC
>CAMYLH010000638.1 GCA_947259065.1 uncultured Desulfobacterales bacterium | reverse complement strand
CCTTCATCAATGTAACTGGAAATTAGAGATCCGACATAATCGACGTTGACGCCCAGTTCTTCCAGTTTGCTGCTGATACCGTCCCGGTCGGATAGAAATTTACAGGCA
Organism: uncultured Desulfobacterales bacterium; assembly: GCA_947259065.1. Taxonomy (GTDB): domain Bacteria; phylum Desulfobacterota; class Desulfobacteria; order Desulfobacterales; family JAFDCJ01; genus JAFDCJ01. Next base: position 2,554 of record CAMYLH010000638.1, on the reverse strand, counting down.
ATCGGGGTTTGATAGTCCATCAACCGGGACGCGGCCTGTGCGACCTCTTCATCCTCGCACATAAGGTTTTCAAAGGGACCAAAAAAAATGACTTTAATATCATCAAGCCATTTATTTTTCTGAGCGTTGATTGCATACATAATTCCGGTCAAAGCCTTCTGTTTTTCTGCTGTCGATACAATTACCACTACTTTAGATGCCATCGGATCCTCCTTGCGTGCAGCAATTTCAGCTAAATCTTATGATTATCCAACTAAAACATAGTTGTAGGATAATTCCTATATCCGGATGGTGCAACCCTTAATTTACTTTCCAGCCAGCAAACCTTTGACCAATCACTTCATTGTCTGGTATACGGGATACACCCGTAAGGAGGTGCCGGTAATGGAACATCAATTTCAAAAATATCTCTCAGCGACAGAAATTATCGATAGTGACAACCAGACCATTATAGACTATGCCGCCGGTGTCCTTAACCATACCGCCGGTGATCCAATAGCAAAAGCGATAAAACTCTACTATGCTGTCCGAGATGTTATTTGGTACGATCCCTATTTACCGTTTTTCCGCCCTGAACATTACCGTGCCAGCAATGTGTTGAAAAAAGGCCGGGGGTTTTGCGTGGGTAAAGCAAGCTTGCTTTGTGCGTTGGGACGAGTTTGCGGCATCCCAAGCCGGGTTGGTTTTGCTACGGTTCGCAATCATTTGGCAACCAAACAGCTTCTTGAATTTCTAGGGACCGATCTGTTTGTGTATCACGGGTTCGTTGAATTTTATCTGGCTGATAAATGGGTTAAAGCCACCCCTGCGTTTAACATCGAATTATGCCGGAAACACAAAGTCATCCCGCTTGAATTCAACGGCAGAGAAGATTCCATTTTCCAGCCATATAGTTGCGAAAAAAAGCAATTCATGGAGTATGTTGATGATCACGGGACCTACGCAGATATCCCGGTTGATGAAATCGTCAATGGATGGGAAAAAATTTACGGCAAAGAACGGGTGCGGCAGTGGATTGAGGGGTATGAAAGATCAGGCGGAAAAGCAAGTCGCGATTTTGACAAAGAAGAAGTGGTTTGAATTCGGAATTGGGAATTCAGATTAAGAAAGGGGCAAAAGGGTGACACGACTCAATGAAATCATTATCGCTATCAAAGGTGCCGGAGAGATGGCCAGTGCCGTGGCCTGGCGGTTGCGCATGTCCCAATTTAGTAAAATTTTAATGCTGGAAACCGATTCTCCGTTGGCAGTGAGGCGTGAGGTTTCATTTTGCGAAGCCGTTCATGAAGGGGAAAAAGAAGTCGAGAAAGTCAGGGCCGTACGGGTGCAACACCCTGATGAGATTGAACCGTGCTGGGAGAAGAATGAGATTGTGGTGGTGGTCGACCCACAATGGCAGATCCTAAAATCAATACAGCCCGCGGTGATTGTGGACGCCGTTTTGGCGAAACAAAATCTCGGCACTCGCATGAAGGATGCGCCACTGGTCGTCGGACTGGGTCCCGGATTTTATGCTGGAAAAGATGTTCATCTGGTGATTGAGACCAATCGGGGGCACAACCTGGGCAGAATTATCACATCCGGGGAAGCCGAGCCAAACACCGGAACTCCCGGTGCTATCGGCGGTTTTACCGAAGAACGCGTGTTGCGGGCGCCGGGCGCCGGGAAATTTCAGTCCGTTCGAAACATCGGCGATTTGGTCATAAAGGATGAGATTGTCGGATCTGTTGCGGCGGTAGAAGTGCGGGCGGGCATCGCCGGTGTCCTGCGTGGCCTCATTCGCCCGAACAGTCAGGTCACGCAAGGTTTGAAAATCGGTGATATCGACCCAAGGGGCGAGGTAAGCTATTGCTTCTCGATCTCTGACAAGTCCCGGGCCATTGCAGGTTCCGTGCTGGAGGCGGTGTTGAGGGTGTATAATTAGTTTCGTGTCCCACAAATATATTCAATGTCATTCTGGAAAAGAAGGGAACTAACCATGGCTTCGCTAAGGGAAGGGCTGATGCTGGATGGCGGCGGTGTCATCAGCCTGGTGGGCGGGGGCGGTAAAACAAGTTTGATGTTCAAACTCGCCCGCGAGTTTTCAATGGCCGGCGAAACGGTGTTAACCACCACCACTACTAAAATTATTGAACCATTGCAGGATCAATCCAGCTGTGTGATTCTATCCAGTTCCGTTTCTAACATACTGGAGCGGGCAGATGAAATGCTGAATAAACATCTGCACCTGACTGCTGCAGCCGGCAAGGCGCCAGAGTCCGGCAAGCTTTACGGTTTCCGGCCTGAGATCATCGCGGAGCTCTGGGATGCCGGTCTGTTTCAATGGATTATCGTAGAAGCCGATGGGGCTGCCGGAAAACCACTTAAAGCGCCCGCCGCCCATGAACCTGTTATTCCGACCTGTACAAAACGGTTGGTGGGGATGGTGGGGTTGAATGCGGTCGGTCAGCCCTTGACAGAGCGACTGATTTTCAGGCATGAACACTTTGCCCGATTGACCGGACTGGGGCCGGGTGCGGCGGTAACGGATGCCGCCGTCGCAGACATATTGATC
>CAMYLH010000637.1 GCA_947259065.1 uncultured Desulfobacterales bacterium | reverse complement strand
AAGTTTTGACACAGCATCGACACCATCCCTCGCCGTAACAACATTCATGTCATTGCGCTCCAGCAGGCGGCTTGTGACTTTACGCACAGTAATGGAATCATCGACCACCATGACAGAAACAGCCTCGGTGCGTAGCGGCTGCTGAATCAGCTCCTCAACTTGCGCCATTGCCAGGGAAGCACCACCGCGCAACATTTCCACCACATCGAGAATCATGACCACACTGCCATCACCGAGAATTGTTGCACCGGAAACACCTTTCACGGCGCTGATCTGAGGTCCAACCGATTTCACCACAATTTCACGGCTTGCCAACAGGTTTTCGATGTGGAGGGCGACGCCGCGATCGCCGACGCGCGCCAGCAGCAAGGGGTGCTTCGGTGCACTGTCAAGACGCGGTTTCCCCGTCCCCAGCAGGCTACCGAGATGACGAATCTCATACTCAAAACCGCCGTAATTAAAACGTGCTGCCGCATCATCATAGTACGCCTTGAGGTCTTCCGCGCGCATGCGCACGATACCTTCGATACTGGACAAGGGAATGGCGTAAGTATCCTCGCCCACCTCTACCAACAGCGCCTGGTTCAGCGCCAGGGTGAATGGAAGCCGCACAGTAAAACTTGTACCCTTTCCGGACTCGGATTCTATCTGCAGCGAGCCACCCAGCTGCTTGACTTCGCTGTTAACCACATCCATACCCACACCACGACCGGCAACCTGGGTCACCTTCTCCGCGGTACTGAAACCGGTTTCCAGAATAAACTGAAGCACATCATTATCGGTAAGGTCGGATCCGGCATCCATCATGCCACGTTCAATAGCCTTGCTGCGTATAGCGGCCAGATTCATACCGGCACCATCATCAACAATTCGCAACACGACGTCGGAAGATTCCCGATCAAGCAAAATCCTTATGGTTCCGGATTCGGGTTTACCCGCATTACGGCGCTGATCAGGCATTTCAATGCCGTGTGAAATAGCATTACGCAGCATATGCTCAACTGGCGCAATAATCCGGTCAACCACTGTGCGGTCCATTTCACCTTCTGCACCGGACAGTTCCAACTCCACCTTCTTACCCAATTCCTGGGCAGTCTGACGAACAATACGACGCAGACGCGCTGCCAGACCCGTGAAAGGCACCATGCGCGTTCGCATCAACCCTTCCTGCAATTCGGTGTTCACCCGTGATTGTTGCAACAACAGGGTTTCAGATTCGCGGGTAATGTTGTCCAGCAGGCTCTGAATGCTGTTCAAGTCACTGATACTTTCCATCATAGACCGTGACAGCTGCTGCATGTGCGAATAGCGATCCATTTCCAGGGGGTCGAAGGCTTCGTCTTCCATGTCCGTTTCTGTCTCGTAGCGGAACAGCACCTGCGCCTCGGTCTCTATCTCGAGCTTGCGCAACTGTTCCCGTACGCGGGATACGGTCTGATCCATTTCAACAAGGTTGAATCGATAGGCACCGATCTGCTGTTCCAGACGTGAGCGGTAGATACTGACTTCGCCGGCGTAGTTAACCATATTGTCGAGCAGGTTTGCTTTAACACGAACCAGCTCCTGGCTTGAGCGGGACATGGCCCGGCGTTCCTTACGCCCGGTTTCACCTTCGACAGCCACTGCCGGCACAGATTTCTCGCTTTCATCCTTTGCAACGGTCGATTTCGATGCCTTGAGCGGCGCGGCAACTTCTCCACCCGCGCACAGCAATTCCAGACTGGCCACCAATTCGGAGGCGGTTGTCAGCGACTGATGTTTGCGAACCAGCCCAAGCATGCCGGTCAGGCTGTCGTGCGCCTGCTCCAGCACGGCAAACATGGATTCGCTGGCGCTAATCCCACCTCCGGCAACCCTGACCATCAGCGATTCAACGGCATGGGCAAGATCGCCGATGGCAGTGATGTCGGCCATGCGAGCGCCGCCTTTCAGCGTATGCAGCTCTCGCTGTAACTCCGTGATCAGGGATTGATCCTCCGGAGCGCGCTTCCAGGCCTGCAGCGTCTGCTCATTGTGTTCCATGATATCGCTGGCTTCTTCCAGAAACACTTCCAGCAATTCGGGATCAGTCTCAGCGTAGGGGTCTTCCGAAACCGGCTGCGTTGCTCCCCCGGATTCCACCACCCGGTCTGTTTCCTGCGGCTGGGTCTCATGCAGCTCATCCTGAACTATCTCTGATGCGGCGTGAGCCTGTTCCCTCAACCCATTCAGAGCGACAATCAGCGGCTCTGCTGTTTCAAGCGGATTGCGGTAACGAACGCTGTCCAGCATATTAGCCAGACTGTCCTGGGCCTGTTGCAGACCTCCCATTGCATCATCACCTGCCCCGGCACGACTTCCACCAATCTCGATAATCAGTGACTCAACAGCGTGTGCCAGATCACCAATCGGGGTGAGGCCTGCCATACGAGCACCACCTTTCAGGGTATGCAGTGCGCGCTGCAGTTCTGCAAGTGCCTCACTATCGTCAACCGACTTCCACCAACGCTGCAAGGCAGAATCACTCGCTTCCAGGTTCTCCGCGCCCTCTTCGAGGAATATCTCAACCAGCTCGTCATCGCATTCCGCGTAAGGATCGCCACCCTCGTTGGCCCCATCCTCCACCGGTATGGTGTCAAGCTGTAATTCATTTTCTTCATCTGCCTGACTATGCGCATCTTCCTCTA
>CAMYLH010000636.1 GCA_947259065.1 uncultured Desulfobacterales bacterium | reverse complement strand
CCGGCTCACCCAAAGCCAAAGTAAATGAAAAACCGCAAGGTGAAACGGTCAACTACGACAAGCTCATTCAGGCCTGGCGCGAGGGGCGCGTGAAATAAAAATGGGCTAAAGTGCAGACACCCCTCTCAGAGCATAAGAATGGGTGTCGATCTTCAGAGGGGTTGAAGCCGATGCTTTAACCCCTCTTTTTTTGCATCGGATTACACGTAGATATTTCCGGAGCGCAATACTATGATTATTGACTCTATATCATTGATTTCATACAATCCCGGGGAACTTAAGGTTTTTGTAGCTCAATGCAGTTTGAAGTGTTTTCGCGGTGCAATCTTTAATCACGAAAGGAGATGAAAATATGGCTAAATACGTCGGTGCTTTAGATCAGGGCACGACCAGCAATCGCTTCATCATTTTCGATCATGGCGGACAAATTGTTGCTGTCGACCAGAAGGAGCATGAGCAGATTTTTCCGCAGCCTGGTTGGGTGGAACATAACCCCCTTGAGATCTGGCAGAACGCACAAGATGTCATCCGCGGCGCTCTGGCAAAAGCGAATCTTAGCGGCTCGGATCTGGCTGCCATCGGTATCACCAATCAGCGCGAAACAACCATGATCTGGAACAAAAATACCGGCAAACCATATATGAACGCCATCGTTTGGCAGTGCACCCGCACCGATGAGATCTGCAAAGAATTGGAGCGGGAGCATGGGCAGAATCGGTTCCGGGATAAAACCGGTCTTCCCATCGCCACCTATTTTTCGGGCCCAAAAATTAAGTGGATTTTGGACAATGTTACCGAAGTCCGTGCTGCGGCCGATAAAAATGAAGCACTTTTCGGAACCATGGAAACCTGGTTGATCTGGTGGCTCACCGGTGGACCCAAAGGCGGGACGCATGTCACGGATGTCACCAATGCCAGCCGCACCATGCTGATGGATTTAACTTCCCTGCGGTGGGACGAAGCAATTCTGCAAACCCTGGGAATCCCGCAGCAGATCCTGCCCCGCATTGTGCCCTCCAGTGACAGTAGTACCTGGGGCACGACCCGCGAAAATGGGCCATTTAGCGCCGCGATACCGGTTTGCGGTGCCTTGGGCGACCAGCAGGCGGCTCTGGTCGGCCAAACCTGCTTTGACATGGGAGAAGCCAAAAACACCTATGGAACGGGATGCTTTCTGCTGCTCAACACCGGACATACGCCCGTGCCTTCCCGACAGGGCTTGCTCACCACCCTGGGCTATCAGATCAATGACCAGCGGCCGGTGTATTGCCTGGAAGGTTCCATCGCGATTACGGGAGCTTTGGTTCAGTGGCTGCGCGACAACCTTAATATGATATCCAAGGCGGCGCAAATCGAGGAATTGGCCGCAACAGTAGAAGACAACGGCGGCGCCTATTTTGTACCCGCTTTCTCCGGTCTTTTTGCGCCCTACTGGCGCTCGGATGCGCGCGGTGTCATTGTGGGCTTGACCCGCTTTGTCAACAAGGGACACATCGCCCGAGCGGTGTTGGAAGCCAGCGCCTACCAAACTCTTGATATCGTCGAGGCTATGAACAAAGACTCCGGCGTTGAGCTCAATAAACTTAAAGTGGACGGTGGTATGGTGGGCAATGAACTGCTGATGCAATTTCAATCCGATATCCTGGATGTGCCGGTGATACGTCCCAAAGTGTCGGAAACCACCGCCTTGGGAGCCGCCTATGCCGCCGGTCTGGCCGTCGGTTTCTGGTCGGGGGTTGAAGAGCTGCGTAAAAACTGGGATATTGATAAAACCTGGCAGCCTGCCATGGAAACCCAAGTCAGGGAAGCATACTACCGGCAATGGAAAAAGGCCGTGGATCGGACCTTTGATTGGGTGGAATAGTTGGCGGTGTCCCGCACTCACTCCCATGTGTACCGGGCCGATCTTTTGATAAGCAGATCGATTATTTCATAGCTGCCATTGGCCCGCCGGATCAACGCCGTTCTTATCCCCTTTGCATGAATTCTGTTTTTCTGCTATGAAAACTGCAAGAAAATGTTTGTGCTTTAATTTCAGGATTCTCGTATGAAAATTTTCCACTGCATCCAAAAATGGATTCTAGTAAGCTTAATTATGATGACAGCTTATTCCGTCTGTCCGAATGAGCTAAATGCCCAACAAGCTGAAAAATCCACCGTGCTCAAAGTTGCACTATTGCCTGTTTTGGACACTTTCCCCTATTATGTTGCGGAAGCCAAAGGCTATTTCAAGGAGTATGGCCTAACCGTAAAGGCGGTGACGGTTGCCAGTGGTTTGGAAAGAGATCAATTAATGCAGTCCGGTGAGATCGACGGTATGCTCAACGAAATGATCACCACTGCCAATTTCAATCGAAACCGGGTTCAGGTTAAAACCGTCCTATCGGCCCGCAAGGCATATCGTCATTTCCCCTTGTTTCGCCTGCTGTCCGCCCCCGGTACTGGGATAAACGCCACGTCCGACCTGGCCGACGTTCCCATCGGTATATCTAAAAACACGATCATTGAATATGTCACCGATCGGCTGTTGACCGCAGAGGGCCTTGATCCGCAAACCATCGTCAAAAAGTCGGTCCCCGCGATACCGGAAAGGTACCAGCTGCTCCTGCAGGGCCAGCTTAAAGCAGCCACCCTGCCCGACCCGCTGGCAAAAAGTGCTCTGGAAGCCG
>CAMYLH010000635.1 GCA_947259065.1 uncultured Desulfobacterales bacterium | reverse complement strand
GCCGGGGCTTGCGATGCAACACGGTACCATTTTGGTGATTGTTTCGGTCATTGAATATTGAGATTTATTTGTATTTTGGTGCTTGAGATTTGGGATTTTTCTGTCTAATAAAACCTTCTGATACAACTGGTTTAGAATTTACTTTGACGTTACCCTGACCGCCAATATCGCCCAAGCGGTAATATGAGGCATCAACTATAAGCTAAACTAAATCCAAAACCCGCGATCGAAAATTTCCGAATTCCGAATTCCACATTCCGCATTCACATTCCAATACCCTCCTTGCGGTACACCTCGGCGAGATCCCGGATCAGCTGCCGGTTGTCAAAGCCCTCGGTAATACGCAGTCTGGCTGCCTCAATGATCCGACGTCTTAACTGCATATCGGTCAGCAGGCGCAGCATGGCCTCGGCCAGTTTATCCGGCTGACCGCAAGGCACTAGAAGACCGGTTTTGCTGTCCTCTACCAGCTCGGGGATGGCCGAGATATCCGTCACCACCACCGGTACCGCCATCGCCATACTTTCCAGCAAAACATTGGGGATGCCGTCCCGATCTCCATTGGGTGCCACTTCACAGCCCAACACAAAAAGATCGGCATGTTTATAGTGCTCCAAAACCACCTCGTGGGGTTGGGTCCCCAGCAGCTGGGTCACGCATCCCAGATCCAGCGCCTTGATGAGAGATATAATTTGTTGCCGGTCTTCACCCCCGCCGATATGGGTGTGGTGCAGAGAAACTCCCTGATCGCATAAAATTCGCAACGCTTTGTAAATCGTGGGTAGCCCTTTTTTGGCGGTAATCCGGGCAATGGTGAGGATTCGATAGGGCTCAACCGGTTTTGGCGCTGTTTCACGTTTGCCGGCAAACAACTCGATATCAATTCCGTGGTAAATGCGGTGAATCGGTGTCGCATTGCCGTCTGACAGCTTCGAGAGGTGTCTGCGATTATATTCGGTGCAGGTAATCACAAATCGGGCCAGTTGGATTTTTTCACGAAGCTGCTCCGGATTTGATGTGTAAATATCTTTGGCATGGGCGGTGAAACTAAACGGCAATCCCGTCAAATGGCTGGTAAACATGGCAACCGATGTCGGCGAATGGGCAAAGTGGGCATGCAGATGGGTGGCACCGCTGGCCGGTAAAAAACGATGCGCCAGATATCCGGCCTGCAGCAGATGCTTGAAGGTGGCGGATTTGTGGGTCCTTAAAAAGCGTCGATATGCTGCTTTGAGCGCACCAGCATAAACTACGGGTTTTTTTGCAGCCAAAAAGAGGTTGTGATACAGCAGTCGCGGCAAGGGAATTATCAGTGTTTCGGGCAGATAGTCCACTTTGGCCCGGATTTTTTTGACACTTTCGTGACTGAAATTTTCCCGCGGCCGACGCATGGAAAACAGATGAACGGCAAAACCGAGGTTTTCGAGCAAAAATATTTCGTTGGAAATGAACGTTTCGGAAATGCGGGGATAGCCTTTAAGAATCATCCCCAGAACAGGTACCCGCGAGGTAGGCTGATGAAAATCACGCATAACGAGGTATCACGCTCTTTTGCGCCTGAATTTAACCAGGCGCCGTCGCATGGTTTCAATGCCGGTTAATTTAAATTTGGAAATGGCATCGCGATAGGGTCCGGGATTTTCAAGGAGGCCATAAATTTTGTCCCGCAGGAGATCGGGAGTGTAATCTGCCCAGGGGATATAATCCACCAGATGTTTACGGTGAAACGCCCGGGCACGTATCATTTGCTCCTTCCGGGGGGTCTCCCGCGGGATGACCAGGCCGATCGTTCCCTGACCGAGGATCTCACAAAGGGTGTTATACCCTCCCATGCTGACGACGACATCCGCCGCCGCGAAAACTTTTTCCATCTGGCGAAAAAAATGGTAGGTTCGCACCCCCAGCCGTCTGGCCCGCTTGAAAACATCCCTTCTTCCCTGTTTCGGCATGAACGGACCTGTGATCAGGACGCTTTTGAAAGGTGGGGCATGGCTGAAAGATTCAAGCATCGCCAGATAGGTATCCATGACCTTGTAGCCGTCGCCACCGCCGCCGGTGGTGACGACCACCAGTTTTTCAGCGGTTTTGATCCTAAGCTCTTTCTTGATATTGCGCACAGCCTCTTTACTCGAAATTTTGCGCGGTATATATCCGGTAAAATACATCTTCTGACTGATGGCTGGTGAAATATCATATTCATTTATCGGATCATAATAGTCTTGAATTCCATAGATCCATATCTCACTGTAAAGGTTCTCTAGATGCTCATAAACCTTTTTCCTTTTCCAGTCTTTTTTAACGGTGACCGCATCGTCCATAATATCACGCAATCCGAGAATGGATCGTGTATCGGGCCGACAGCGCCGCAACCACTGCAAGGTCGGCAAAATCTCTTTTTTCAGTCCAAGGGGTTCCTTGTCCACGATAAACAGGTGGGGCTGAAATGCTTTGGCCGTGGCGGTGATGATATTCTTGCGGATATCGAGGGCAGGTACTCATCGTTGGTTTTTTTGATCATCCCCGGAATCCGTACAAAATCGATTCGGTCCGGAAACGTAAAGCGACCGGCAATGGGGGAACCGGTCAGGATCAGGATATTGATGCGGGGTCCCAGTAAATGGGATGCGATGGCCATCGTTCTGCGGATGTGTCCAAGACCATAGGTGTCATGGGAATACATCAGGATGTTATATGTCGAGTTGCGGGCCATTGCCATTGCAGGTCACCACCTGAAATCGTTGTACCGGTATAAAAGGTTTGTTTGCGAAGCCCCTATATCACATCCAGAAAGTCGCATCAAACGTTACCGTTGAGATTCGCTTTTCATTCCCTTACTTCGGCCTTCTGTTACATCAACGCTTTCTTGATCAACCAAAGTTATCCGATGCAGGGCTGATCTGAAAGTCGGCTACGCCTAAATCTGGTACGGGATTAAATTTTGATGAGAACTTATAACGGCAAGGCCCTCGTTTTGTCAAGAAATCGTCATATTTAATTCCCCAATCCTTCCCTTTGGCACACTATTTTGCTATAGGTTTCCAGATAATCTATTGCCGAAAAAACGGCATCAATAGAATTATTATATTACCTTTGTGGCTTAGTGCCTTGGTGGCAGAACCATTACGTTAATTTAACGCCCAGCTAAAGATATAAAAACATGAAAGTGAACACCCAGCGCCTCATCGACCGTTATATCGGAACAATAATTTGCCGTGTGTTTTCGATGTATTATCGATTTTTTACAAAAGAATCCAAGCCGGGCCAAATAAAAAAGATTCTTATCATCCAATTGTCCGAGATGGGGGCCCTGGTTTTGGCCTACCCCATGTTTCAGTATCTGAAGGAAAAATTCCCGAATGCCGTACTTCATATCATCGTGTTTGAGAAAAACCGTGAGGTGGCGGAATTGCTGGGGGTCATCCCGTCGGAAAATATTTTAACGATTAACGATAAATCCATGTCGGCCTTTCTAAATGATACGGCAGGCGTCTTGTTCAGTATGCGCAAGATCCAATTTGACACGGTCATCGACTGTGAGCTGTTTTCAAGGATCAGCAGTATTCTGGCATTTCTCAGCGGCAGTGCCGTGCGGGTCGGATTTCATCGCCACACCCAGGAAGGCTTATACCGCGGAAATTTTATCAATCGGCCCGTGCTTTACAACCCCTATCATCACATCTCCCGGCAGTTTCTAACTTTAGTCGAAGCCATCGATTCCGACACCCATCCAAAGGCCAAAGGCCGGGTCCCGCATGAAAGGTTGGCGATCCCGACAATGGAAGTCGCGCAAAAAGAAGTCGAAACCGCCAAAAAAAAATTGTATGATATCGCCCCGGGAGTCGAGGGCAAAAAGATCGTGCTCGTCTATCCCGGGGGTGGTCTGTTGCCCATTCGAGCCTGGCCGCTGGATTATTATTGCCGCTTGACGGCAGGATTGCTTCACCGAGGATATGCTGTCGGTATCATCGGCCTGGCAGAGGATAAAGATGTGGCCAAAGTCATTTTATCCCATAATCGGAGCCAAAGTTGCGTGGATTTAACCGGTTACACCAAAACCATCCGGGAGCTGGTGAGGATATTTCATTTTTCATCGCTTCTGATCACCAACGACGGCGGCCCCGGCCACTTTGCCGCCATGACGCCCATTCCCACAATTATTTTTTATGGTCCGGAAACACCCGCGCTGTATGGCAGCATGAATGAAAACGCCATCAATCTTTATCTGAATTTTTCATGCTCGCCATGTGTCACCGCTTACAACCACCGCAAATCAGCCTGCGATGGGGACAATTTATGTTTGAAAAAAATAAGTCCGGATGACGTGCTGACGAAAGCCTTGGAAATTTTGGAAGTCTCACAGGCTCAAGGTTCAGCCCGGCCGCCGGCCGCGAGCGTCCAGTCTGATCGTGGAAGAAACTAAATGTAGTTTCATAAGAGAGCAGTTAAAAAATTTCAATTAACAAATCACAAATACCAAACAATTGGTTCTAGATTTAATTTCAGACCTGGTTGAATGGTTTACTGGTTGAATGGTTGATTAGGTAAATTATAGTCATAATTTCAGAATGTTACGTCATAATTTCAGAATGTTACGATAGTTGAAACATGAAGTGTCCAATTATTTTGCAAATATGGGATAAATCCATATTTACAACCACTTAACCAATCAACCAATCAACGATATCTGTATTTGTAATTTGGTGCTTGTTATTTCCGGTTTATCCGGGTTTAGTGCCTTAGCAGCTTAACTATTACAATGCATGCAATCTGATAGACAAAAAATACCACAGAAAACCTACCGAACACTATTCTGGCTGCTTATAACCGCTATTACCCTCTTTCGCCTGTTTTTCGCAGACAAGTTCGGTCTCGGTGTGGATGAATCCCATTATTTGCTTTATTCTCGCCACCTGGCCTGGGGCTACTTCGATCATCCGCCCATGGTGGCCTTTCTGGCCGCCCTGACGACCCTGTTTGGAGACAGCGTATTTTGGGTCCGTCTGGGACCGATCCTATGCTCGACCATCAGTCTGATTTTTCTGCGATACCTGGCGCTGGAACTTTATCAGGATGAACGCCTTGCCTTCTGGTCGGCGCTTTTACTGCAGCTGATGCCCTATCAGCACCTGTTGATGGTGGGGTTGCTGCCGGATGCCACCCTGAATATTTTCTGGTGCGGCACCCTGCTTGCGGTCTGGCGCGCCATGAATTCCGGTAAGTGGTCAATGTGGATCCTGACAGGACTATTATTCGGGGGGGCACTTCTGAGTAAATACCACGCGGTATTGCTGGCTTTATGCTTGCTGGGCTATCTCATCACCTCAACCAATCATCGTTTCTGGTTGAAAAAGGTTCAGCCCTATATTGCGGTCCTGATCGGCCTGATCGTATTTGTGCCAAACATTATCTGGAACGCTCGGCATGACTGGATTTCCTATTCGTATCAACTCGGCCAGGGTACCGGTGACAGCCTTGATGCCGGCAAGTTTCTTACCGCCATCGGCGGGCAGCTCGGCGCCTGGTCACCGGTAATTTTTGGGCTTCTGATTGCCGTCTTTATCGTTATTATCCATCAACAAAAAATCAGCGAAGCTGATCGCTTTGCTGTCTGGACCAGCATCCCGATTTTTATTTTTTTCTGCCTGGCCGGATTAACCAGCAAGGTCCTACCGCACTGGACCTCCGTGGGTTGGTGGACCGGATCCATAGCAGTTACGATGGTGATTTTGCAAAAAATCCCCCGACAAAACCCTTCCGCAAAACGCTGGCGTCGCTGGTCCGCAACGGCCGTGGTGACTGGCTTGGCGATGACCGCTTTGCTTTATATGATGCTTTTTCTGCATGCTGTCGGACCGGTCTACAACTGGGCACGGGATGTTTCCCTGAGCCTGAACCGGCAATTTTCAGCCGTAAAACCTCTCAAGCCCTTTGAAACAGGCTTTGACATCAGCAATGAGCTTTTCGGCTGGCAAGACATCGCGCAACAGGTGGAAACCATCCGGGCACAAATGCCGCATCCGGCAACCACCTTTGTTTTTGGTCATCGTTTCCATTCGACCAGCCAGCTGGCCGTTTATCTGGAACCCACCACCATTGCTACGACCCTGTACCACAGGTATAGCCAATATCGGCTTTGGTTTGCGGCTGAAAAACACGTCGGCTGGGATGCCCTGTTTGTCGTCGATCAAAAACGCCATCGCAAGCGTGCCGAGCGGTACCTGCCGCTGTTTTCCGAAATGGACCCGGATCCTGTCCAAATTCGAATATTTCGTGACGGTCAGCCGGCACATGAGTTGGCGGTGTATAAATACTACGGATATAAAGGCGAGTATGAGCAGTAAGTCGAAATCCCCGACTCGTTGTAACCGCTGTCTATTCCTCGCCGCAAAACAATCGTTAAGACGCCTGATTCTTCCATCGTGAAATATAAAACCAGGCACCCATGATGCCGATGGCCATGCCGCCGACAACATCGGAGGGATAATGGGCACTGACAAACACGCGCGATATGGCGATAATAAAGGCATAGATGAGCGGCACAAAGCGGCAAGCGGCATATTTCGATTGATTTAGCAAATAATAGAGAAATATACCGGAAACAACGGCATCCGTCGCGTGTCCTGAGGGAAACGCATTGTACTGGGAATTTAACGAGAAAAATGTAAAATCAGCGCCGTGACCGGGCCGGGCCCGGCCGAGAACAATCTTTAAAATTCTGACCACCGCAAACGAAACAATAAGCTGGGCTTTGAGGTAGGCCAGGCATAGTCCGGTAAGTTTACGATTTTTCCCGATAAACGAATATACAAATAAGGCCGCAAAAATGGCATAAAAAATATACAAGCCCCAATTGGTAATCAGTTTGGCGAGAAAGTAATAATCGAGCGGTATCATGTCGCGCGCAGTAAGCCACAGCCGGGTGTCGAAAAAAAACAGGATGACGAACGGCAACAACACCATTGGAATAAAAATCAATAGTTTCTTTTTCATCACAGGGTTGTTATTTCCCATCGTAGCCGCAACCTATAAGGATCCGAATTTCAGTACCCCTCGATTTTTCCCAATCCACGGAGACGTCCGTAAAAATATCATGGCGTTCATATTTTGTACAGGCAATAAGCGACGACTGCAGGGTATCGTCAAAGTCAACTCTATTTGATTCAGATAGAAGCGATTTGCCATCTCGGATACGGCATTAAAATCCCAAATCACAATACTCAAATAACAAACAATATCAAAAT
>CAMYLH010000634.1 GCA_947259065.1 uncultured Desulfobacterales bacterium | reverse complement strand
TTTCAGCGTTCTACCTTGATCCGATCCCACAAACCGCGTCAACACCCAGCCCGCACTTTCCCCTGCCAACGCTTCGCGTAACACCTTACGAATGAATAAAGGGGACGTCCCTCTATCTCCAGATTAACTGTTTTTCCCCAAGGATCAGCTATCCGGCGTGCATCGCATCGACGGTCTTGCTCATTTGTTTCAAAATAAAATTGGGAAAAAAACGGCTCATGAATTTGAGTTTTTGGAATTCTTGTCGGACCAAATCAACTTACTGAAAATCAAAAGATTATATGTAAAACAGCGGATGTTTAGGGTCTTAGAGCCGTCTTTTTGATGACAAAAAAGTGGTTTTAAGGGAAAGGTGAGAGGTCATATCTCTATTTATAATTATTGACGCGGCCTGCCAACCGAGAAACCAGCAAACGCTTTTAGGCATAGCTAAGGTCCATTTCAGATTTATTAAACGATCGGTTTCCTGCCTAACGCTTGCGCTTTACATCCCATAGACCCAAGTGTTTTAAGATCTTTTTCATCACATTCGGCTTTTCAATGAATGCAATTATGTGCATTGCACCGAAACACTTAGGGCATACGAGGGGATCGACTTCGTAGATTTTTTGTATCAATCGCGCCCAATTTCGCCGGAAAGCCTTGCCGGTCAGTTCCGGTTCAAGGAAGCAGGGGATTTTATCGTCGGCATCTGTCTTTTTTCGGTTTCCCGCGCAACATTGCTATAAAATCCGTAATAACGAGCCATCTGCTCGCCCTTGTTGGGCACATGGGAGCACATGGCAGCCAGCCATTCCAGTGCGTCGAATAATCCAGGCGGGAATCGACGAATAAGGGGTTACCCCAAGGTTTTTAAATCGTTCTGCAACTGCGACCGACCGGAGTTTTACCCAAAAGAGACTCAGTTCTGGTTTTCCCGATCCACACAGAATTTATCAAGCGACATCTCAGCCTGCTCCGCTACTCCCCCAGGCCTGCCTCTTTTCATCGAACCTTCGGTCTGATAGGCAAGTCTTGCAAAACAGTGGGTCGTTTTCTGTTCAAAGCCCGGCACCGCATGCAAATGTCCTGCAGCACTCATTCAGGAAATCTTTTGCTGAATAGCTTCCTGATTTTTTAAATTTTCGCGGCCGGCCTCAGAGGTTCATAGATATCGAGTTGCAGATGATCACGGGCCTGGGCAGGTATATGTGTCATTAAATTATTGTAGAGAACATGATCTTCTGAAATATCTGCAATCGCCGGCGTGCCCATCAGTCGCATCACCATGCTCAATTCGTCCTTGAAAAGGGAGCACAATTTTTCAACGCCGGGCTGGCCGTAAGATGCGAGGCTATAGAGAACCGGCCGCCCAATGCCAACTGCCGTTGCGCCAAGGGCCAGGGCCTTGAAAATGTCACTCCCGCGGCGGATGCCGCCATCCACGTACACCTCAAAAGTCGACCTCCAGTTCGAGTCGTGTTTAGCAAGCGCATCATTTGCTTCCGGCAAAATTTCTATTCCGGACCGGGCCGTATCCAATTGCCGGCCTCCGTGATTGGATAGAACAACACCGGCACACCCCATTTGATATGCCATGACGGTGTCCAGTCCGCACCCAACACCTTTCAGGATGATAGGCAATTTTGTGATGCTTTTGAGCCATGTGATATCGTCCCAGCATAAGCTCGGGTCGATAAATTCACTGATAGCCCGGGCAACACCCTCACTGCGGTTAACCTCATCACCTTTTTGAACATCGGCGTTTTTGGTGAATTTATTGCGCATATCCTTTTCACGACGCCCCAATTGCGGCGCGTCAACCGTAACAAATAGGGCTTTGGCACCACCGGACTCCAGTCGCTGGACATATTCTTCAGTGCGTTCCCTTTTCGCATTCACATACAATTGAGCAAATTGCACCTGGTCCGGTTCCCGTGCCTCAAGCATCTCATCCAAGGTGTAAGAGGATAGCGTGGGCAGCATGTAGATTACCCCGGTGTTGGCTGCAGCGCGCGAAATAGCCAATTCACCGTCATCATGTGCTAACTTGGCGAGTGCGGTTGCACTGAAATACAGGGGGAGAGAGGATCTCACACCAAGTATGGAAGTCGTCATATCAATGTCTTTTACATTGACAAGGATGCGCGGCTTGAACCAGATGCGCTGGAAAGCTGTATGGTTTTCGCGCAGTGTGATCTCATCATCGGCACCGGATGAGTAATACCCCCACCCTTCCTCCGTCATCGTGCGGGCCGCAACGCTCTCAAAGTCAAAAAAATTCAACATGGCGTCAATCGGAGGCTTTTCCCAGGGTTGCACCTGCTGATCCGTGGTTGCAGCCGATGCAGTTGCCTGCTGCAACCCTCTGGAGGGAGCTTTTTCCTCGGCGGCAACGACATGCTTTTCAGGGTCAAGTGTAGTTTCATCAAGAGCTCCCAGACACGCTTCAGGTGAAAGGAGTTTTTGGACAATATCCTTCGGGTGTACTGCATTGAACAGGTTGGACACGTCTTTTCCCGCATTTTCAGTTATTATTGTTGATCCTCCGGGGTGGCCTTTCTGAAAGATTGATAAATCGTAGACCTTGCCGTTTATTACAACCCAACAATCTTCAGGTGTATTGTGCTGTTCAACTTCCTGCATTGTAATCTTTCGCATCGTAGAAACCCTCAGTCGGTTTAAGGATAA
>CAMYLH010000633.1 GCA_947259065.1 uncultured Desulfobacterales bacterium | reverse complement strand
AATCGTTGAATACCCCTTTTGCAGGATTGGTCCCAATCAACCATTGCGGCCAATGCTACCTATTCAAATCGTCAATCCCCATACGAAACAGTCAGTCTCAACCAGCTCGGAGAGAGGGTAACCTGCGAGCCGGAGGATAGGGCGGGCTTGAACTGCGAACCTGGAACCGTTCAGTTATGGAAGGCCCGCACCGGGAATTTCTACTTCAATGATTTCGATTTTTCCATCGGGTTTCGCTCGAATTTCGTTCGGATCTGAAGATCCTGCCGTACAGACAAACAGTATGCGGCGGTCAAATCCGCCTAGCATACAGGCGTAAGGTTTCCTCGATACCGTCAGACGCTGGGTAACATTTCCGCCTTCCTGCACTCTCAAAACTTCCCCGGGGTGAGGTGCCGCCACCCAGATCGCCCCCTCACCATCAAGACAGATACCGTCTGGATATGTGCCTTCCAGCTTGGCCCAGATGCGTCGGTTTTTCAAGGTGCCGTCGGATTCAATGTCGAAGGCGGTCAGACGATTTCCCCAGGTTTCAGCAACAATCAAGGTCTGATCGTCGGGGGTGATGACGGTACCGTTGGGAAAGTAAAGGTCTTCGGCTACGATGCGGGCGTTGCCGTCCGGTGTCACCAGCACAATTTCCGCCGGTTTTACCGGCGCATCTGCCGCCAAATCGAAACCAAAGTTTCCGATATAAGCCCGCCCCTGTTTGTCTACTACCATATCATTGCAGTGAAATGATGCCAGGTCTGACAAATCGGCCATTTCAACCAGCCCTCCTGGATCGAGTCGGAGCAGTCGTCGGTCCATCATCGACACCACGAGCAAGCGTCCATCCGGGAGCCATCCCAACCCGGAGGGCGAGCACTGGACTTCGACAATTTTTTCGGCATTGCCGTCCATATCCAATGTCATCACGTGAAGGCCCTGCATGTCGGAAAACCAGAGTTTACCATCATGCCAGCGCGGACCTTCCGGAAATAAGAGACCATCCAACAGAATCTTCGTATCATGTGGCATCATTTAATCCTCCAAGGCTATACATTACACATTCAAAATTCTAGTGCAGATATCGTTAGTGGGTTGATTCGTAGATTGGTCAAGTGAACCAGTAAACTAATCAACGAGCACTATGGGGCCACGTTTACAATCAGCGTACCTCGGTAACCGCCTGCACGCCTCGCTTTATGACTAATAAGTTGTTTCCATCAGATTCTAGAACCGTGATGGAAGCGTTATCCGGCCTGAAACAAACAACCCGATCGTCTTCGGTGGCATGGCCCACTGCAACATTGATTGCAATATAATGCGTGAACACAACGGTGTCGGTATCGATAGATACCAGCGCCTCAATGACTTTCTGGCGCCATAGCCGAAGATCCCGATCAAGATTCGGCCACCGGTCGACCACCACCGCTTTAAGCCAGCGAACTCTGTCAGCCGGAGTTTCAGAAGGGAATTGAATCTCCCCGACCCGTTTTTCAACCCGGGGCTCAACCTCCCAAATTTTCGCCAACGGCATGGAAGTCTCCCTCGCTCTCGCAAGGGGACTTGTGAGAATGGGCAATGGACCCAAAGGGGCCAAAGTCAGAGCCGCAGCTTTGGCCTGGGCATGGCCCAGATCATCGAGCCCCGGATCCTTTTCCATGCCCCAGCCTGCCGCAGCCTTACCGTGACGAACCAGATAAATTTTTGCCATAACACTATGAATGACGAATGACGATTGACGAACCTTTGGAATGACGAATGACGATTGACGAATTATAGATGTCGCTCTCCGAGGCGTAGGCGCTACAATCCCTACGAGCCGGAGGCTTCGCTCTGCTTTATTATAAAATGAGATAGACAGAATTCCTTAATTCCGCATTCCATAATTCTTCAATCTTCAATCTTAAATCATCAATCCAACAGCGACCAGGCAAGATCCGCGATCTCCCGGGCCATGCGGCCTCTTTCAATGGCTTCGGTGGAACTGGCATTGCCCATTATTCCCCGTTTATAGACGCCCTGCAGAATACTGGCCAGGCGGAATAAAGAAAAGGCCAGATAAAAATTCCAATCGGGGATACTGTCACGGCCGGTTAGACGACAGTATTCCGCCAAAAATTCCTCCTCAGTGGGAATACCGGTGGCGGAACCGGTCCGGCCATCCAGGCTGATACTTCCGGCAATTCCGGAATGATAGAACATGCAGCTGTAGCCCAAATCGCCAAGCGGATGGCCGAGGGTTGAAAGCTCCCAGTCCAGCAAGGCCACCACCCTGGGCTCGGTCGGATGAAAGAGCATATTTTCCATGCGAAAATCGCCATGGACGATGCAGGTGGTATCGCCTTCAGGCACCTTCGCCGCCAGGTATTCCATCAGACCCTCCATGGATGCGATCTCATCGGTCTTGGCAGCCACATATTGTTTGGACCAGCGCCCGATCTGGCGGCTGAAATAGTTGCCCGGTTTGCCATAATTGTCCAGTCCCAGGACGCTATAATCCACCGTATGTTATGCCGCTAATAACCGGACCATATCAAAATATGTGGCGCGCCTTTCTCGCGGCGTCATAGCGGGCAGGGTTATGTCTTCCAGAACACGGCCCTGAACATATTCCATCACCAAAAACGGGGTACCGATGATGCCTTCGTCTTCACACAGCAGATACATGGCGGGAACGGGGAC
>CAMYLH010000632.1 GCA_947259065.1 uncultured Desulfobacterales bacterium | reverse complement strand
GGGCGGATGCCAGCCACATTTTTTTTTGAAATAGTCTTATTCAAAACGATTCCCTTAATTGTTTTCTCCACAAAATTTGGAAATTTGGATCACGGGTAGGCCAGTTCGAAGGCATTTTTAACGATTTCTATTTGAGGCTCATCCAGGTTGGAGGTGATGGCAACCACATCAAATCTGGCCCTGGAATCCGATTGTTTGGTGGCTTTAAGATAGGTAAGGGCAACCATTGAAATTGTGCGCTGTTTTTTTGCCGTAACCGCCCATTTCGGATTTCCATACCGAATTGATTTTCTTGATTTCACCTCCACAAAAACAATGGTTTTCTTTTCTCTGGCGATAATATCGATTTCACCCAATTTTGTGCGATAATTCTGCTCAAGAATTTTATATCCCTTTTTCTTCAGGAACCAGACGGCCAGGGATTCACCTTGTTCGCCGAATTTTTGCCGGGTGTTTTGCATTTACAAATTCCTTGACCCCCTTAAAGCTTTTTCGATGAATGGGGCAGCAGCCGAATTTCCGGATGGCTTCCCTATGAGCCAGCGTCGGATAGCCTTTGTGTTTTGGAAAATCGAACTGAGGATAGTATTGATGGTACGTTTGCATCAATCGGTCACGGGTGACTTTGGCGATGATAGAGGCTGCGGCAATCGAGATGCTTAATGCGTCACCTTTGACAATGGGTTGCTGGGGCAGATCGGATACAATAGGAAACGGTCCGTCGATCAGCAAATAATCGGGCCGGGGCTCAAGGTTTTTAACCGCCATGGCCATGGCCAGCAACGAGGCCTGCAGGATGTTGATTCGATCTATTTCTATCGGATCCACAATACCGATGCCGATTGAAACGGCATGGCCATAGATGATATCATACAGTTGCTGCCGTTTATTGGAAGATAATTTCTTGGAGTCGGTAATATCTGAATGTCGAAATGTGGCGGGCAGGATTACGGCCGCCGAAACAACCGGGCCAGCCAGGGGACCCCGGCCGGCTTCGTCAATACCTGCGATATCCCTGCAGCCTTTTCCGGCGGCTTCCTTTTCAAAAACCCATAAATCTTTCATCGAATTTCAGATTACAGACGGCAGATGGCAGAAAACAGACGACAGAGGACAGACGTCAGACGACAGAAGACAGAGAATCATTTGACTTCTGACTTCTGTCGTCTGATTTCTGGTGTTAATTAAACCGTCGTTCTTTAATTCTAGCGGCTTTGCCTTTGAGTTTGCGAAGATAATAAATTTTGGCGCGTCGTACCCGACCCCGGGTAATCACTTCGATTTTATCAATAATGGGGGAATGAGTTGGGAAGATACGTTCCACACCTATGCCGTAAGAAACCTTGCGCACGGTAAATGTCGCATTCGTGGAGCCCTTGCGTTTGCAGATGACAACGCCCTGAAAGGCCTGGATACGTTCTTTTTCGCCTTCTTTTATTTTCACATGGACTTTGACGGTGTCGCCCGGTCCGAAAGCAGGCAGATCCATGCGCAAATGTTCTTTTTCTAATTTTTCTATTTTTTTCATTTCTCCTCCAAAATATGTTTATTTTCCGGGTCCTAAAAGTCTGTCCAATATAATCGCCGCCGCGCAGCGAACCGACAGATGGTTATAACCCGTTGTGCCTGCTATGGGTTCCAGCACGAAATCCGCTTGGGATATTAACGATTCAGCCAAACCCCAAGCAGTGCCGAAAATCAACAGGTGTGGCATGCTACTTTCGAGAATGCCTCTGAATTCCTTGATCAATTCGAGCGCACTGCGTCTATCCGGGTTATAGACCGCTCCAGCACCCCCGGTCCAATGCGCAATGATCTTTTTTGCAAGTACTTGCTGATCAGAAAGCGGGGTAACCACGTAGAAAGATTTTACCCCGTATGTCTTGGCCGCCCTGGAAATATCGTGTAAATCCAGGTTGGTCAGTGCCGCAGCGATGATCTCGCCGCGCTTATTGACGACCGGATAATGGGCCAATGCCAGGTAAAGATTTGGCATAAATCCTTTTTGATTTACCTCTTTTTTTATGCTTTCGTGTCATTTAGGGTTTTACTCTCGTTTCTATGATGAAGCTCTAAAATTTGATTTAACTCCCGGCGCCATTTATCCAGAATTTCGATTTCCTGCCGGTTCAGTTTTTTTTGCTGCAACAAATCCGACCTTTTTAGCAGCGTCCGCATCAATGATGACTTCAGGCGCCACCTTTCAATTTCCTGATGATGACCGGACAGCAGAATTTCAGGAACCTCCTGGCCTTCAAATATTCGTGGCCGTGTATAATGCGCATGTTCCAGCAGGCCGTTTGAGAATGAGTCGTTTTCGGCTGCATCCTCACCGCCAAGGGCACCGGGAATCAACCGTGTGACTGCGTCGACAATGATCATTGCCGCCAACTCGCCGCCGGTGAGCACAAAGTCACCAATTGAAATTTCATAGTCAATCAGATCGTGACAGATTCGCTCATCGACACCTTCGTAGCGACCGCAAATCAGTACCAGCCCATCAAATGACGCCAGTTCTTTGGCTATATTCTGATTGAAGGGCCTTCCCTGGGGCGTCAGTAAGATTGTCCCGGCCGTCGGCATTTTCTGAGTCGCAGCACGAATTGCTCCGGCTAAAGGCTCAGGCTTCATTACCATGCCGCTGCCGCCGCCAAACGGTCTGTCATCAGTAGCCTGGTGTCGGTCCTGGGCGTAATCTCTGATGTTTACGGTTGTAGTACAAATCTTTTTATATTCGATCGCCCGGCGAATAATCCCATGGGACCAGAATGGATCAAACATTTCCGGAAAAATCGTCAGTACAACGAAGTTCATTATTTTTTAATTGATTAGTGACTGGATCAAGTTAATTATACTTAATCAACAATTCAACTAATTTCCCAATCAGCTAAGACAGGCCTTCAGGCAGATCGACGTGCATTCGTTTATGCTCCAAATCGATTTCCAGAACCACTGATTCGAGGGCCGGAATCAACACTTCCTTTTCATCTCTTTTGACGACGTAAACATCATTGCTGCCGGTTTCGATAATCGATTCAATCCGACCAAGACATTCCTCTGCTGTCGTAAAAACTTCGATTCCGATCAGATCGCGCCAGTAATAGGCATCCTCATCCAGTTCGGGCAGTTGAGATTGCGGGATGAAAAGCTCAGCGCCGATCAATGTTTTAGCCTGGTCGCGATTCGTAATCCCTTTAAACGATATAAGGGGGGTCCCGGTATGCGGCTTGACCCAGTTTATTTCGTAGCTTGCTTCGCGGCCGCGAAGATCGCGAATGAGAATCGAGCCGCCAGGCAAGAATATCGACAAAGATTCCGCGTAGGAACGTAACTTGTTTGTGCCCTTCATACCGTGGATACCGACGATTTTTCCGATGAGCACATGGTTCTTTTTTGTTCCGGGTTTATTCAACAATTTCCAGGTCGGTGCGTTTCAGGTCTTTCACGGTGCCATCACCTTGGCTGGAGGTTTAGCACCAGAGGTCCCGAAAAAACTGGGTTAGGCGTTTGCCGCAAAAAAACCTTCTTTTGCCAGCAGATTTTGCACTGTATTCGTTGGAAGGGCACCTTGATCCATCCAGTATCGAATTCTCTCCGTTTTCAGTGTGATCTTAGCCGGATCGTATAAAGGATCATAGGTGCCTACATTTTCCAGGAACTTGCCGTCACGCGGGCTCTCGCTGTCACTGACGACAATTCGGTAAAAGGGTTTTTTCTTTGCGCCATGTCTGGCCAATCTGATTTTTACTGCCATAGTTTCATTTCTCCCTCAAAACGGCAGCATTCCCTGCTGGACTCCCTGCATGCCGCCTTTGTTAAGCTTTTTAAGCATTTTCAGTACTTGGGTGTAATTTTTTAAAAGCCGGTTGACATCCTGCACCCGGGTTCCGCTCCCCTTGGCTATTCTGCGACGGCGACTTCCGTTTATAATCCCATGGCGTCGTCGTTCCAGGGGTGTCATCGAATTGATAATGGCTTCAATCCGGACGAGTTCTTTTTCGTCCATATCCACATTTTTCATTTGTTTGAGTTTACCCATTCCGGGAATCATTTTCATGATATCGCTCAGGGAACCCATTTTTCGGATCTGGAGCATTTGATCGCGAAAATCCTCCAATGTAAACTGGCTCTTGCGGAGCTTTTTTTCAAGTTCTGCAGCCTTTTTTTCATCGACAACGTTCTGGGCCTTTTCGATCAGAGTTAGAACATCTCCCATGCCCAGGATACTTGAGGCCAACCTGTCCGGATGAAACGGTTCAAGCTCGTTTAATTTTTCGCCGACCCCGATGAATTTGATTGGTTTACCGGTAATTTCCTTGATGGACAAGGCGGCACCGCCGCGGGCATCCCCGTCCATTTTGGTAAGAACAACCCCACCGATATCCAGCGCCTCGTTGAAGGATTGGGCGATATTTAC
>CAMYLH010000631.1 GCA_947259065.1 uncultured Desulfobacterales bacterium | reverse complement strand
AAAATAGAAAGAATTCCTTAATTCGTCACTCGTTGCTCGTTATTCGTTTTTTTAGAGTTTCTTTATCGATTTGACCGCCGGCAGGGTTGGGGGTCCGGCCGGTTACAGCGGCCCGGTCGAGGGCTGCCGTATTGACCCAGATGCTGTGCCCGCAGGCGCGCACCATCATGGCAGGGTTTTCGGGGATGATGTCATCCAGATCTTTGCGGGTGGGTTCCCGTTGTTCTTCCCACTGATGGTGGTTCCAGCCACGACCGACAATCCATTCTCCCGGCCGGTGTGATGCAAGTGCTTTTTGAATCCGTTCCCGGATTTCGGCCAGCGAGGAAGCATAAGGAATAATTATTTTTTATTTTCCGGTGAGAAGCCGGAAAACAAAAAGAAAATGTCTAAATATATATTGTTGTGTTTGTGACTGAGAAGCGGGCCGAAAAAAATCAGCCCTTTTGCAATAGTATCTGTTTCAAAGCCAACAACCCCATGGTCGCCACCCCGGTTTGCAGCGGATCGTGCAAAAGCCGGGCGAATACTTTCTTTTTCGCCGCGGGGTTCAATCCAAGCGGTATGCCGGGGGCAGCAATATATGTAGTGGTTGCAAGATCCTTTGCATGGATGGTGTCGGCCGAATTGGTGGCTTCCACCAGAATAGCATGTTTTGACAAAGCCTGAATTAAATCCATCTCGACCTCGATCTTCAGATTCAACAATCTGCCCAGGTCGCTTGCCAGTTGATGACTGCGCGAAGGCTCGATGTCATAAACTGAAATTCGGGCACCATAATTTGCCAGGGCCATGGCCGCACTGGTGCCGACAGGCCCGCAGCCGATAACCAGCGTCTTTTGTCCTTGAAGTCCGCCGGCCATCAGATTCAAACCGGCCGCGAATCCTTTTCCGGTGGCCTCAGCATTCTCGACGACCCGGCGGCATTCAACATTAAGCGCCATAAAATGATCATCATCGGACAGGAAAATAATGTCGGCACGTTGCTCTAATGCTTCAGCCAGTCCGGACACGTTCGGGGCCTTGGCAATGAAGGTTTCAAATCCAAGGTGTTTCAGAATGTCACGGGTGGTTTCCGAAAATCCGCCAATCACCCCCTGGCCCCAGCCAATGGGTACCACTCCGATACGAACATTGGCCATTCCGGCTGCAATTTTGTCTTCACTCAGCCCTGCGGCATAGCAGGCCAGGCCTCTCAAGGTGCGACCAATCTTTGCAAGCAGTTCCTCATCATATTCAATTAAACGGGCGGAGATTCCCGCTATGTCAGCTGATTGCAATCTAGTCATATGTTTTTTTTATCGAAAATCGTTGGATAATCTCCCCAAGGATTCGATCTCTTTTTGCCAAAGCCGAGTCCCGTCCCAACGCAGAAATAATCAGGGTCGCTACCCACTGGTCTTTGGCGGCCTTAAAATTGGTGATAGCCTCATCGGCGCCAAAATAATCCGGCCGCAGATATAACGGTCCATTCTGCGTCATGATGTGTTCCCCTCTGGTTTCCAATACCCCTGGAGACACCCGAATGTGCTCATAGACGGTTCCACGCCAGGTTTGAGGGTCGGATTGAATTTCTGTAGAATTGCCTGTGTGCAGTTCTCCCAGCATTTCAACCATATTTTGACCCGTCGACCAATAAACCGTAATCGGCGTCTGGCTTGGAAGCCGTGCATCGATCTCCAGTACTTTAAAACCCTCCTGATTCAGGACGACCTCCACATCCATGATGCCGTGCAGATTCAAAGCTTCGGCAATCCTAAGCGACAGTCTTTCAAATTCCGAGACCCGCTCGGCCGGCAGCCATGTCGGCGCGATGACCCGCTTACAATCGTAAATCTCATCCACAAAAAGGTCGGTTACCTGAAGCGCACGATAATGCCCCGGCACACCCATGACTTCAAGAGAATGCTGGCTTCCCTCCAGATACGCCTGCAGCACCCATCCCGGCGGCGGAAAGGGCGCATCAAAGCGACGTTGCAATGAATCCAAATCGTGGAAAATCTCCACCGCCTTGCTGCCGCTCCCCCTGCTTGGCTTGGCAAGCACCGGAAATCCGCAATCCGGCCATGGCAAAGGAACCGGCAGCCCTATTCGGCTAAACAATTCGGCAGATTTCAATTTGGATGCTGATACGGCATAGGCATCCGGATCAAATGCAAAAGGGACAACCGCTTCCCGGCACCAGCGGGTTAGACAACTTAAGGCATCGTCATCTTCTAAGGCCGGTATCACCAGGTCGACATCTGTCAGTACCCTGGAAAGGTCCTGTCCTGACGTCACATCAGCTTGAACAAACGAATCACACAAACCTGATGCCGGTACCTGATCGTTTTGATCAACGACTCTGACCTCCCATCCGGCCTTGCGAGCCAGATAAGTGGCTTCGACGCCCTGTAGCTTTCCGCCAATAACTGCAACTAACAAGCGCTTTTCTCCTTCGATGGATCACCCATGATGTTCCAGCGGTGGCTTTTAATCCAATCTAAATAGTTGTCAGTCGAGGCCGCACGCAAACCGAGTTTTTCCAGTATTTCGGCCGGCTTATAAGTAGAGTTGCTAGGTTTCATATGAAAATGGTTTTGCATTTGCTGTGGCCGCCGCTTCCAGCCGCGATAGAATCGGAGGCCGGTCCCCCTTCCAGGGGCCATCCTCATACCCCCAACTCTGCTGGTGGTCG
>CAMYLH010000630.1 GCA_947259065.1 uncultured Desulfobacterales bacterium | reverse complement strand
AATTTCTAATCATCAGGCGCCCGCCAACAAAAGGTGCAATTTCCATCTTCTTACACAGCCCACCTCAATTCATTTTTTGGCATTTTTATTGCAATAACACTGAAATCAATTAAGTCTATACTGATTGTATAGAAGGTTGTGCTTCCTGACACCACATGATTGCCTATATAGCTATGCTTCCAAGCGAATCCAGCGAAACGTGTCCCGGCATGCTGAAGCTAAAAAAAAGCAAGTTTGCAAGTAACCCGGAGAAAGCCTAAGGTGTACGCGGATAAAATCTGTTCAGGAACAGCATCAGAGCGTGTTCGGACGCTATTAAAATTTGTAACCGAGCAGAGCAGAAGGAAATCAGGGTGGTAGATTCTGAACCAAAATGAAGTGATCGTGTACGGTATCGACCGATTAACAATTCGGACTTATGAAAATGGATAAGGTTTTAATTGTAGATGATGATTTGAAGGTTCAAAGGATTTTGCGGGCTCGGCTGCAAAAATTTAAAGACAAATTCGAGATCGTTTTTGCCAGCGACGGTGCCGAAGCCATCAAAGTCTTGCAGCAAAATTCCGTATCCGTGGTGGTAACCGATATTAGAATGCCCAAGATTGATGGTCTGGAGTTTTTAGCCCATGTAAAAGAAAGTTATCCTGAAATTCCCTGTTTCGTTATGACGGCTTACGAAACGCCGGAATTAAAAGAAAAGCTCTCAAAAAGTACGTTGCGTATCTTCAACAAACCCTTTCTAATCGGCGATCTTGCCAATGCCATTATTCAGGTCCTGGAGCAGGATGCTCCGGGTGGGACCTTGAAAGGGATATCGGTTAGCAGTTTTCTGCAACTGATCCAAATGGAGGAGAAAACGTGCTTTCTGGAAATTGTTTCACCCGGGGACGAAAAAGGATTTTTCTATTTTAAAGACGGTGAGTTATATGATGCGGTGTACAACGGTTTCAATGGAGAAGAAGCGGCTTTTAGGTTACTCGCCTTCGATAAAGCAAGTATCCGCTTAAAAAATCTTTCCGATGATAAGATTGTCAAGCGGATAAAGGTCAGCCTCATGAATCTGATTATGGAATCCCTGCGGCGTAAAGATGAATCCAAGGAGTCAGGGCAGCACACCTAAATTTCGAAATCGAAATTTTAAAAAATTACTCGCTTAAAATAACGCATACTAAGGGTGTTTGAGATGGGAAATCAAATTGATGGATCGGAAAGAAGAGAATTTAAGCGGGTTGCGATTCCATCTAGTGACGGTATTATGGGCTATATTAGTTCTCCCCGATTAAAAGCGGATGGCACCATTGCGGTTAACATCATAGATTTGAGTGCCGGCGGGTTGCATTTCTTTGTACTGAAAGGTGCTTTCAAAGAAATCAGTGCCGGTGATGACCTTATTCTGAAAGAAATTAAAGGAACAAAAAAATTAGAATTTATTTCGAACGTTGAACTTGAAGTCAAATGGATTGCCGAGCACCCATCATTAAAGCATGTTGGACTTGGCTGTAAATTTCTCAATATCTCCGACGAAATCCGGCAACAAATTGATCAATTTATCGTTATCATGAGGCAGTTGGAATGTTAAGAATTTAACAGGGGGAATCTTTTTGGCTTCGCTTTCGACTTCGACTCCAACCGTTGAGCCTCACTTTCAGCTGTCGACTTCGCTCTTCGGGCGATGACGCGACAAGACGACTCTACAGGCCGGGCGCACCGGTGACCTCAACCCGCCGTGTTTTCAATTGATATAATCTTTAGTTTTTTTGGCAGCTCAGGGAGCATATCGATTATCTGTTGACAATCAGTTCAAATTTGAATATTTAGATGGGCAAGGTGCCTTGGTGGCTTAATAGGGAATCCCGTGAAAATCGGGAGTGGTCCCGCCGCTGTAACCCCGTCCTTTTCGTTCTGAACGAAAAGGGAACCCTTTTAGTTTTAATATGCCACTGTTTCGATTGATCGAGATGGGAAGGCTGCTGGAAGGGCGGGGAAGCCAGAAGACCTGCCTTAGCGGATCGCTGAAGCTCTGCGTCTTGACAGAGTTTGGGTAACAGACAAAAAAGGGCCAAGCAAACTGGGTGCAACCCTTAAAGCTGAAAATGCTTTAAGGGTTTTTTTTTAGCGTACCAATGATGTTCCGCAAACTCCAAAAAATAAACCGACTCGGAAAAAAATTGCAGCCGGCAGCGGCAGTTCAATTTGCCCTGCTGGCAGTTTTGCTGGGTGCGGTGATTATCATTTCAACCGGAATGGGCTACATTCAGGTGCCCGCGGCTACTGTAGTAAGGATCATTTTTGCAAAATTAAGCGGGCAATTGAATCTTCTCGAGGGAGTGGATTCAATTTTTCCGGTTGTCGTGATGGATGTGCGCTTGCCCAGGATTTTATCGGCCGCCGTCGTCGGCGCGGGATTGGCCATATCCGGCGTTGTGTTTCAGGGCATTCTACTAAATCCGCTGGCAGATCCTTATACGCTGGGCGTCTCTGCCGGAGCGGCTTTCGGCGCATCGTTGGCGATTTTATTTAATATCGGAATGATGGGATCATATTCAATTCCTTTGTTTGCCTTTGTCGGCGCTGCTATGACATTATTATTCGTCGTATATCTCTCATCTTCCAGCGGAGGGCTTTCTTCGAACAACCTGATCCTTTCCGGCATTATCGTAGCAGCCATTTTATCGGC
>CAMYLH010000629.1 GCA_947259065.1 uncultured Desulfobacterales bacterium | reverse complement strand
GTTACATTCATAGAATACTTCTGAATCGGATGGGTTGAAATCTATGAATGGCTGCACAAAGTTCGACTATTATCGCTTCATATTGGTTCTGTCTTTATTTAGCATTTTATTTTCCCATCTACCATCCATATCAACAGCCGCCACTAGAACAGATCTCCAAAAATTTCAGCGCTCCATTATAGATTACCGCTGGCAACTGAACCCGAAATTCAAAAAGATAAAACGAGCGAAAACGAGTTACATTATTGTCCATACCTCGGAACTAGGCCTCAATATGACCCTTAAAGTCATATCCAAAGGAAAACGGCTGTCCTCTGGTGGGAGAACCCACGGCGGGCATACCCATTACGTAATCGCCCGGGATGGCCGCACCTACCGCATGCTGGACAATACAATTCAAGCCGATCACGCCGGACGCAGCATGTGGAACGGGGAAACTGATCTCAGCAGAATTTCCATCGGAATTGAATTGGTGGGATATCACTATTCGCCCATCACGATGCATCAATATCGATCCATTGGCGCCTTGATTGACATCCTACAGGGTGTGTATGGCTTAGGCGATCGCGCGGTTCTGACCCACAGCCAGGTGGCTTACGGATTTCCCAATCGCTGGTTTAAAAAAAACCACCGGGGCCGCAAACGCTGCGCAAAAAATTTCATCCGGGCCAATGCCGGCTTGGGGCCGACCTGGACTTATGATCCTGATGTGAATGCACGACGCCTTGCGGCAGATCCACAACTTGCCGAAGTCTTTTACGGTCGCCGAAAGCTTCAGGCCAAGGCCGGTGAAGCCAACATCATATCCAAGAGCAACACGGCCTGGTCGATCGCCGGAGAAGACTATGACAGGCGGACAACTGTTTACAAATTACCAAACGGTCACATCTACACGGGTGACCGAATCTCAGACAAAATTGGCTGGGGTAGAATACCGCCGAAAACGATAGTACTGCTGAATCAAGATACCGGCATTGAATTGACTAGAGATGTAGGACCCATTAAAACCATACCTGTCGGCCGCACAGCATGGTCACTGGCCGGCAACGCGTACAACCGCAAAACCACTATTTATTTTCTGCCTTCCGGAAGGATAAAATATGGTTCCATGATATCCAATTGGGACGATCTTCCGGTGAAAACCAAAATTATCATTGGCTACCGTGGACCCTTCAAGATCCATAAAGACCGAACTGCCTATCGAATAGCCGGCGTGAAGTACAGAGACAGAAAAACAATCTACTTTCTGCCGACCCAAAAATTATTAGCCGGCAATAATATAAAAAATTTTAACAGACTACCCAGCGGCACCCTGGTATTTCTTCCGATATCTTAGTTCTACCTTGTCATATTTGTCTCTGCTTCAGCCTAATATTATAACAGACTGACATAGCAAAATAAACGAATGCCGAAAATGATCTAAATTGCCTAAAATGACTAAGATTAAGGAAACGCTAAGCTCTATCTGTTTTTAATAGGATGACAGAATACCACAACTTTAGCTCATTTTAGCTCATTTCAAATTTTAGATCATTTCCTTATTTAACTCATTTTCCCTGGTTACATGTTTTACATAACAATTGAAGGTTGTTTAAGTTATTATGTCCCCCTTCTATTAAGGGTACAATATAATCATATTGAAGATCTTTACGGCTGCCGCAGGCAGCGCACTGCCCTTTATTTCTAATCCAAACCTTACGCCTTACCACCGGAGCTATATACCCCGGATGTGACGGATCTTGAAAATCAATTGGATCTTGCTGAACTAGTTCGGCCTTGCTTAAAGCGTTATCCGGCCTTTCTTTCTCCAGCTCTTGAACCTTAGGGAGCG
This sequence comes from uncultured Desulfobacterales bacterium, assembly GCA_947259065.1. Lineage (GTDB taxonomy): Bacteria > Desulfobacterota > Desulfobacteria > Desulfobacterales > JAFDCJ01 > JAFDCJ01. The sequence goes on along the minus strand of CAMYLH010000629.1, from coordinate 850 downwards.
CTTCATGTACTTCTTCGGGTTTGGCTTTTTCAATGCTTTCCACTTTGGGTTTGACTGTTTGAATTCTTTTCAGATTGATTTTGGCTTTTTTAGGTCTTTTGCCCTCACGCTCTTTCTCATGCAAACGCGTCCATATTCGATAAAAGAAGGCCAAGAAAATTACAGCTAGAATAGGAAAACCAATTTTGATATATTTAAAATATTGATTTTCCGTCTTCAGATTTTGGCCCGTTGAGGTGGGTTCTTTCTGCGGCTCAATTTCAATTTTTTTTGGCTGTTTTACTTCAGGTTCTTCTTCTGCCTCTAACTCTTTTTCCGGCTGGGTCGCCGGTAATTTTGAGGTGACTTTCGGTTCCTCCTTGATTAATTGCGGCTTCTCCTCATCGTCTTGGCTTTGCTTTCTATTATGGATCACAATCAGCTTATAGGCCCCATCGAGCTGTGATTTCAGATTCTCGTCAATCTTGCCGGTAACGGGCACTCCGATATCCAATTGGAATGCTCTGATAGCTGCGATTGTCTTGTTGCCCAATATTCCATCTATCGGCCCGGGGTTGAACTTCAATAGCGTTAAAAGGGTCTGAATCTGTTTGACATCCCTCGAAATATCGGGCTTAGAGGATATGGATGGCGGTTTGCTTTTATTAAGGGATACGGCTTCGTTATCATCAACCTTATTGTTGATTTGCGCATAAGAAAACCAAAAAGGTATCAGTAGACAAGCGGCAATTATTCCAAGTTTTAAACCACTTTTTTTATGTAATGCTATTGGGGACAACCTGAGGTTTCTCCTGAGGTGGTGAGAATATCTGCTCAAACAGAGTCTCACCTAAATAAAGATTAATTTGAT
>CAMYLH010000628.1 GCA_947259065.1 uncultured Desulfobacterales bacterium | reverse complement strand
GCCAGATTGCCAAAAGATAAAGGGGTGACCTTAAAATTGATCGATCAGGCTCTGGCCGGTAATATCGCATTGAAACCGGAATATTTGAGAGCACTGTAAAAAGTTAGGACTTTCGCCTCAATTGGAATGCTGGAATTCTGCAATATTGAAATGATGGGACACAGAGCAGCTTGACATTCGCATCACATACGGCCAATGAGTCGTTAAAAGGCCCACTTTTGATGCTGGCCGCCGCCTTCATGTTTGGTATTCTCGATGGCTTGATCAAATTGATGGGGCCGTCCTTTCGTATCTGGGACATTGCTTTTTACCGTTGGGGTATCGGGTTGGTGTTAATCGTCATCATCTTTGGCTGGCAGGGCCGACTGCTGAAAACGCAAAACCTGAAACTGATGATCACTCGAAGCATTTCCGGCTGCCTGGCCTTTTTATCACTGACTGCTGCGATACGAAACATTCCGCTTTCAACTGCCATGGTGCTGTTTTTTTCATTTCCGGCCTTTGCCGCCCTATTCTCCCGTCTGATTTTCGGCGAACGTATCTCGAAAAGGGAGATTTTTTGCATCTGCGCTGCGCTGGGCGGTGTTGCCGTAATTCTGGACTTCAAGCTTGCCGGCAATTTATTCGGATATATAATGGGTCTGTCTGCCGGCGTTTTCGCAGGCCTGACCGTCAATTTAATTAAGAGACTCAGAGAAAAAGACGGACCGGTGGCGATTTATTTTTACTTCTGCATGCTGGGCGCATTGGTCAGCTTTCCCGCTTACATCGCGAATCCAAGGATACCTGCCTCGGGCCTTGACTGGCTGATGGCCGGCGGGATTGCCGTATCGTCGGTGCTGGCCCAACTTCTGATGAACCAGGGCTTCCGATACTGTCGAAGCTGGGAGGGCGGTATTTTTCTGACCGGTGAGATGGTGTTCACCGCTATTTTGGGGATTGTCTTTCTTGGAGAACTAGTCTCCCGACGTTTCTGGGTCGGCGGCTTGCTTATACTGGCCAGTACCGTTTTACTCAATATTTTCAAGGCAAAAATAAAACTCTCGTATCGCGCCTAACGCCTGATAGACGTCTTCGTCGGGATCGGGTTCATCATCGAGCAGGGGTTGGTTTTGAAATACAATTGGAATAATGGGATACAGGAATGATGAAATCTTTTTTCTTTTTCTTTTTTATGGCAATGGTCACCGTGACGCCGGTTCACGGCGAAAGCCCCGCAACACCACAACCCTTCCGGTTTCCTTCCTTGATGTCCAGTGTCCGCATCAACACTGCCCTCGATTTTTGTGGGGAACCCGTTGAGTTGGACAATCGGGATGTTCGTGAACGTCTTGAAAAAGAATTCCTTCTCACCCTTTGGGATCGCCCTCAAGTCGTGCTCTGGATCAAACGATCCAACCGCTATTTCCCGATCATCGAAAAAATGCTGAAAGAAAATGACATGCCGCAAGACTTGAAGTATATCGCTATTGCTGAGAGCGCTTTGAGACCCCATGCAGGATCGAAAAAAGGCGCCATTGGATTCTGGCAGTTTTTAAAGAGCAGCGGACAAAAATACGGACTGAGCATTAATTCTGAAATAGACGAACGTCGCAATATATTCCGGTCCACCGAAGCTGCCATCGACTATTTTAAGGAGTTGTACGATATCCTGGGAAGCTGGACCCTTTCAGCGGCGGCCTACAATATGGGGGAACAGGGGTTACTGTCGGAAATACTGGCTCAAAAAACCCGTTCCTATTATCATCTCTATCTTCCCCTGGAAACCCAGCGCTACATATTTCGTGTCATCTCCGCAAAAATCATTTTATCCGACCCCGAAACCTACGGGTTTCGATACACTGAAAAAGATCTATACCCGCCCTTGCAATTTGATCGTATCAGACTGGAGTGTTTTCAGGAGACGCCGATCTCAGTAATTGCCGAAGCGGCTGACACCCGATTTAAAATGATCAAGGATTTAAACCCCGAAATCAGGGGACACTTTTTAGCTGCGGGCAATCATTTGATCCTGGTTCCCAAGGGCGCCGCCGACGGGTTTCAGGCCCGATTTAAAACCCTGGTCGATCAATGGCTGGCTGAAAACCGGCAACGCGTTTATGTGGTCAAGGAAGGCGATAGTCTTTCCACCATTGCGGAACGATTCGATGTTCCCCTGCCGGCCTTGATCATCTGGAATCGTTTGAAACTGAGAGAGCATATCCATCCCGGGCAGCATCTGATCATACACGCCAATGAGATTAAAGCGGAGGCGACAGAGCTGGAGTAGTTCTACTTTGTCACTTTAATAGATTGAGGATCGTCGATCTATGGACAATCCTATGTCTGTGTCGTTTTTGCGAGTTTTTGGTGTCAGGTGTCAGTGTTCAGTCCAGCCGCCGGCCTGAAAAATTTACCCGCCTTTGGAGGGCGGCCGGTCAAATCGAAAAAGAAACTTTGCAGTTTTGAATCTGTTGTTTTTAATTGTGGGAGCGGTTTTTAACCGCGATTGCCCGGATAAATCGCGGCTGAAAGCCGCTCCCACCAACCATTAATCACAGCTTAAAGGACATTGAATTAAATGTAGTTTCATACAAGGTGACAGTTCTCAAGCTTTTCCTTTCTGAAACCTGACACCTGAAACCCCATCTTTCTCACAACAGGAATAACCATAGTCTATGTCATGTCATTTATGAATCATCCAATAA
>CAMYLH010000627.1 GCA_947259065.1 uncultured Desulfobacterales bacterium | reverse complement strand
CCATCCTATCAATCCCAAATTTTTTCAGCCTTTCTGAAATTTGGCGAACATCAGTCGGAAGATACTTTTTGTTCATATTAGCCAGTATTTTCTCAGATCCACTTTCAAATCCCAAACTAACCTCCCTGCAACCAGCCATTGCCATCTTTTCAACCAACTCATCATCAACTTTCCCTGGATAAAGAATGCAACGCCAGGTGATTTTCAGTTTCGATGAAATCAGCTGTTCGCAAAGTGTGTTGGCATATGCACTGGGAAGATTGAATGTGTTATCCACGAAAAAAAAATGATCCAACCCAGCCTCAGTATATTTTGAAATAGTTTCGACCACCTTTTTAGGATCGTGTTTTCGAATTGTTCGACCCTCAATAGTTGCGGTAGAGCAATAGCTGCAATCCATGGGGCATCCCCGTCTGGATTGAAAAGGTATCCAAATCTCTTGGTCTTTTAAAGTGGATGGTGTCGATAAATGAACATCGGGAAGAGGCAATGGAATATCAGTCAAGTTTTTTATATATTCCGGTTCTTTCTGACTTTTCTGACCGGGTAAATATAAACCCGGAATGTCTGAAAGGGCCTTCTTTTCGTGGAGCCCATTTAAAAGGGCCAAAAAAGCGTTTTCACCTTCTCCTTTAATACCAATGTCAGCATCCAGAAAATCCAAGGTGGCTTGTGGAAAAATACTATAACCTGCTCCGCCCAAAACAATGGTTGCATCGGAATATTTGCGGCAATTGGTCACAACTTCTTTTACGGTTTCCAACAGGAATCTCGGATTCTCCATATTCTGATCGTCGATATTTCGAACCGAGATACCAATTATTTCAGGATCAAATTCATCAATGGCCTCATGGAGAGCCTTCTGCGTATCTGTTTGCATCATCAAATTAATCATTTTCACCTTATGCCCCTGGCTATCTGCAGCTGCAGCTACATAAGCCAATCCTAACGGCAACACTGGCATATTGATCTGTTCCGTATTGGCAGATATCAGAAGAACTTTCATACTTTCAGGCTCCTGAACGAAAATTTCAATTTGTTATTATTTGATAACCACTTCTCCTACTCTTTCAAGTTTAAAGACCATTTGGTTCAAATGATCGGGGCAGCCTATGTAAGCTTCATCAGGGTTTTTCTCCCAGGGAAAGCTGCCACCATGTCGCAGAACCTGGATGGCAGGGGAGATCGAATTAAAAGCGCTCAGGCACATATCGGCAACTGAGTCCACCGTAACTTTAATTTTAGAATATTTTATTTGGGCCATTTTCAGATACCTCCATTTTAACAAGTTAATTAGATCATAAAACTTCCTCCGGTCACAGGTATATACGCGCCATTGAGGTAATCCGATAAAGATGAGGCTAAAAATAAAACGACACCCGCAATATCATCCGGCATACCCAATCGTCTAAGAGGGGTGATGGCGGCTACCTGTTCATGCACTTCTTTGGGTTGTCCTGCGGTGGCATCCGTTAGGGTCAGACCGGGACCGACCACATTAACTGTTATACCTGAGGGGCCCAGTTCCATCGCCATAACCTTTGCCATACCATCCATCGCCGATTTTGCGGCGGCATGGGCCGAGAAACCAAATCCGGGAAAACGAGACAGGGAACTGCTGACAAATATTAGCTTGCCTGATTTTCTGCCTAACATATCCTTTAATACCGCCTGGGAACAATTATAAAGAGCCTTCATTTCTCCCAAAATTTTGGTCTCTATTTGATCCCACGTAAGCTCCATATAAGGCCTAATCGGAAAATTTATGTTAGCATTGTTTACAAGAACATCTATTTTACCAAACTCGTTCAGGGTGGATTCCACCATTTCATTTACTGCATCTTGATTTCTGACGTCTGCTTGATACACCGCACCTTTACCACCCGTTTTTTTGATTTCATCTAGTAGCTCTTGGGCTTTGTCTTTGCTTTTGATGTAATTGATGACCACTGTTGCCCCATGATGCGCGAGGGCCTTGGCCGATGCAGCGCCAATTCCTCTGCTTGCTCCTGTTATTATTGCCACCTTATCCTTGAGTCCAAGCTCCATAATTCTTCCCTCCTATTTTAGAAATGACCATATCTTGAATTTTGCTTCCTCAATTGCGACCTTAATATAGACAAAGTTTTCCATAAACAGCGGGCGATGAATCGTTTTTTTTCAAATTTATACTCAGCATCAATGGCCAGTCCAGGAACTTTCTCTGAATCAATACGCTCCAGCATGCCCATAGCCATGGAGCATCAAGACTATGATACACATATGTCAATCTAATAGCTTTTACAATAGTCTGAATTTCACCTTTGTGCCAAATTTATAACAGTTTTCTCCAGACAATCCTTAAATTTCACACAGCAGTATATCGAGCCTTATTTCTTTTAATGAGGTAGTGACGCATATATCTGGCATTGCTTAAATATTTTGGTCATATAGAGGTCAAGAATAGGATAATGAGACTGGAATGATAATTTCTTGAAGAATTTACTTGAGAATCCGCATTTAAGAATGATTATATCGGTGGTGGACGCTTAAAACCTTTCTGTAAGGATGGGTAAGAACATAAATAGGGTGGTTTCGACGGGTCCTTAAACAACACTAATTCTTTTATGCCGACTCCTTGCCATTGACTAATTATTTCTGAAGCAAAGTATTTTGTCATATCGTTATATGTGAAAATAATGGCCGATTTTGTATCTTCCTT
>CAMYLH010000626.1 GCA_947259065.1 uncultured Desulfobacterales bacterium | reverse complement strand
GCGGTTCGATCTTTAGCTTCGTAAAGTTTCATATTGAAGATTTCAGAGTTCGGGAGGCGGAAATTAGCTCTTGCCACCAAGCAGATTTACCTTAACCCGATTTAATTGGTCTTCAAATCCGGCACGCATCTCGCGAGTTTGCTGCCGCCATTGTTTGTCCGCGTCCAAGTTCGGAAAGACGGCAGAACCCGTAATTTTGTATTGCTGCGCAAGATCTTCTTTCAAACGCTCCAGCCGGTTCCGGGAAGCTTTAAGATAAGTCTTCCGGAAATTCTCGACAATCTTTTCGATAGCTGCTGTATCGGTGGTGCAGCACGCCTGCAATACCTCAAGCAAAGGTTGATTGTCCTGGTCCGGTTCGATCCGCTGGGTGATTTCAAGGATCAACGTATTATTTTGCGACATATTATAATCTTTTTTCAGTATTTCATAATCGGTTATCAATTGGTTTTGGGACAGTATCCCGTCTTGATATTTCTGCATCATGCCTTTGATGCGATTTTCAATTTCTTTTTGCTTCTGCTCCTTCTTCTCTTCGGAGCTGAGTGTAAGATTCTTCGTTTTTTCCAGAACAAGATCCAGCGTGCTTTTTATTTCTCCCATTGGAAATTACCCTCTCCATATTAGTTCGGCCATAAAAGTCCTAGTTACAGTTACAAAAATGATAATATAATTCCATTAATGCCGTTTTCAATACAGGGTAAGTTAAATTGGAATAAATCCGGGATTAGATTTAGCGGACAGGTTACGGGTAAGTTCACCAGGCCTGGTTCGGATTAACTGGGTTCTATGAGCCGATCCGATATCAGCCCGTAAAAAGTATCCAGCCCCTTCAGACTGAACATCCATCCTAAATGGGTCAGGCACATGAGGCAGAAACAAACTCGCCAGCTATAGCCCGCAAACCAGCTGAAGTCATCTGAGGCGATTCCGGCATAGCCGCATCCTTTGACGCTTCTGAAACATCCAATTTCAAAAACAATTCCATGGGGATTGGCAAAGGTGTGCCGGTGCGATCCCTGCATCACAATACGGTCGGCGGGTTTGGTGATCGCCTGATGGCACTGGCGGCAAAGTATATATTCCTCTTCTTCAGGTGATTGTTCCTCGGCTTGTTTTTCAACAGTTGTTGTGTCGCCTTCTTCCCCCGGCTTGTCGGCGGGAATGCGAAAAAAATAGGCGCAATCTGGTGTGGTTGAAATCATCGTTAAGGCTTTTTAGGCGCTCGATACTTGTGAAAGTGGTTTTTCAACGAGATCTATTTATTCACCGCAGGCGCAAAGAACGCAAAGGTTTAATTTTGAAACAGTGATTTTTTAAGCACGGCTTTTTCATAGGCCCCGATAACATCCCGCCGGGTGACGATACCGACCAATTGCGCGGGATCATTGGGTGAAACCACCGGTAGTGTCGAGATATCATTCCGACTGATTTTTTCTAGCGCGGTGTAAAGATTATCGTTCGAGGATACGGTGACAACGTCGGAGGTTGCCAGGTCTTTGGCCACTACGATGAATTTTAAATCTTCATCAAATATAGCGTCACTATAGTCATTAAAAGAAAGAATACCGCAAAGCTTATTCTCAGAATTGAGTACCGGAAAGCTGTTGTACTTGCTCTTGGAAATTTTATCGGACGTTCTCTCCAGGGACCATTCCTCGGACACGGTTTCAACATGGGGACTCATTACATCTTTGACGTGCATGGATTTTAAAACATTGACCTCTTTTCCTTCTCTGATGTCAATACCCCGTCTTACCAGCTTCAGCGTATAAATCGACTCTTTCATCAACTGCCCGCTGGCAATCGTTGCAATGATGCAGGAAAACATCAGGGGAAGGATAATCTCGTAACTTCCCGTCATCTCAAAGAGAATTAAAATGGCCGCCAAGGGTCCATGAGTGGTGGCGCTGACAACCGCACCCATTCCGACAATACTATATGCACCGGGAGATGCCGTCACATTTGGAAAAAGCTGATGTACCATCATCCCAAAAAAACCGCCGGCCATCACGCCCATATACAGTGATGGTGCAAAAATGCCTCCCGACCCTCCGGAACCGATGGTAATGGAAGTCGCCAGCAATTTGGCCGCCACCAGGAGCAGCATAAGCCACCAGGCAAGCTGCTGTCCTAGCGCCAGGTCCATGGCGCCATAGCCCACACCCAAAATTTGAGGAATAAACAGACCGCTGACGCCCAGAATCAATCCCCCGATAATCGGCTTTAAATATTCGGGAAATTTAAGACTTTCGAATAGATCCTCGAAACGGTAAAGGGTTTTGGAAAATACGCCCACGGCCGCACAAAAAAGGCCAAGGATCAGATAGATGGGAAATTCCCAGGCGCTGACAAATTGATAGGCGGGAACGATAAATGCCGGCGTATCACCCAGAAAAGCTCGCGAAACGGCAGTGGCCAGCACCGAAGAAATCACTATCGGACTGAATGTCGCCAGACCGAAATCTCCTAAAATAACCTCCAGCGCAAACATGGAACCGGCGATAGGCGCATTGAAGGTGGCGGCAATACCGGCGGCAGCCCCGCATCCTACCAGGGCCCGCATACGATCGGCCGATACATGCAAGGCCTGGCCGATTGTGGATCCGATGGCGGATCCGATTTGAACAATGGGGCCTTCACGGCCGACGGAACCGCCGGTACCGATACTGATAGCGGACGCCAAAGTTTTTACAAGAACAACTCTTTTTCTGATAACACCGCCTCTCAGCGCAACCGATTCCATCACTTCAGGCACACCGTGACCTTTAGCCTCTCTTGCAAAAAAATATACAAGCGGTCCGACCAGAAGCCCACCGGCAGCAGGAATGCCCACTTTATAGCTCGAGCAATTCACTGGGAGATCCATAGGCAAGGGTTTGAAAAAAATTTATGAGATGGCGAAATCCGACGGCACCCAGCCCTGCTGCCAAGCCCACAATAACCGCTAGAATGGCCATTACGGTATGCTCGTTGGCTTTTAGCTGACCCAGTTTCAATAATTTTATTAAAGAGGATTTTTGATTCATATCCATTATTCCAATTGTAAGCGAAGCGATCACCTGCAGAGCATGGCCCTGGCCCCTTCCGGGGGCCTTCCTCATACCCCCAGCTCTGCTGGTGGTCGCTGAATTGGGCTCTTAATATCTGAAAATATTTATGATTTTTATATTGTCCTCGGCAACCCTGTCAAGCAATATTTCAGTATTCATCACTTGATTTTTCTTGACAAAAAGAATAAAATGAATAAATTTGCAACAGAAAATAAGAATCAACGACCAAGGATTCGGTTATAAGATACCCGGATTAATTGCCGTTTCAGGAGGATGAATATGCCGGTTTATGAATTTGAATGTACCAACGGACACATTACCGAAGAACTCGTTCCCATGGGAACAAAAAACACTCAGTGCTCCCAGTGCAAAAAAAAAGCCAGAAAAATTCTCTCCACCTGCTCATTTGAGCTGAAAGGCGGTGGGTGGTACGCAGACGGATATTCATCCTCAAAGTCTAAAAGCACGAACAAATAAAATTCTACCGTAAATTGTCGAAAAAGCGCTTTCGATAACTATACAGACAAGCGCCAGCCTTCGTTAGTATCAAACAAATCCGACATCGTGTCTGCTCACGGGTCGGATTTTTTTGGTTTTGTATATTTATCCTGTCCATCCTGTTGATCCTGTCCGAAAATTCTATATTTATGCCATCGTCTGGCGCTTTATTGACACACCGCCGACAACATGATAGCCGTTTAGTTTGCAATGTTAGGATGCTATGGTCACAAAACTCTCAATTCAGGTTATTAAACCTGCCAACTGATGCGAGGTCCTATGAATCTCTTTCTGAATCGTTTGATTCGTGCCGCAATGCTCGATGCCAGCCTGTATGAAGAAGTCATCGCGGACACGGGTACCATGTTTCAAGCCATGATGGCCGTTTTTATTTACAGCGCCGCCTCTGCATATGGCGGCTTTGGCAGAGCGGGTGTCGCCGGGATCAATTTCGGAATGATTACCACCCTAATTGGATGGTACATTTGGGCTTTTTCAACCTATTTTATTGCCGTGAGATTATTGCCCGAAGCCGAAACCAACCTAAATAGAAAAGCCATGTTGCGTGCGATGGGCTTTGCCAGTTCGCCCGGGTTGATCCGCCTGCTGGGCCTTATACCGAATTTGGCTGGTACTATGTTGATAATCGCCTCGGTTTGGATGTTTGCGGCTGCGGTTGTGGCAATAAAACAGGCAATGAATTATCAAAGCATCTATCGTGCGGCGGGCGTTTGCATGATTGGCTGGATCATCAGCGCAATTTTTCAGAGTTTGATGTACTTCTCATTGCTTTCAGTTTTTGGGATTCCCGACCAACAGTTTTAATCCGCCTTGCGGCGGACGAGGGTTTAATTCCCCGCCCCTTGGGTCGACTAAAATTTTCCGATTGATACCCCGTTGCTTGCAGCGGAGTAGTTCATTGTCTAATTATTTTTTTGGAGTTCCTTTAGGTTCAATACATCAACTCGGGTGTTGCCATGTCCACAGCAGTGCTTTCAAAGCTGTTGTTCGAGAGTCAATTCATATCTGCAAAATTCATTGATCCATTCGGAAAGATTGTGAAGCGGCCCATTGAAATCCGAAAAAATCCGATCACCGGACGTACCTGTCGTCTTGCGTTCAGCCGAATCAATGAAAAGGAAACCGCCACCGATGCTCTGCCCCAGCCGCCACCGGATGCAGACGAGACCGCCAAATGCCCGTTCTGCCGTCCCCAGGTTGTCGCAGAAACTCCTAAAGTGCATCCCGATCTGGTAAGCAATGGCCGATTATCCTGGGGTGATTCGCTGTTGTTTCCGAACCTGTATCCCTATGGCAGTTACTCCGCCGTCAGCCTTTTCAATGATGAACACTTTGTTGAGATCGGTAAGGCCTCAGGCCCATCTTATACTGACAGTTTTATTAACTGTTGCCATTATATGGCCGCAGTACTAGAGGACAACCCCCGGGCTATCTACATGGCCATAACTCAAAATCATCTGCCGTCGGCGGGAGGGTCATTAATTCACCCCCATCTACAAATAAATGCCGACCCGGTTCCGGCAAATCACCACCGCGTTTTTCTGCAAAAGGCTGATGAATTTTATCAGCAAAATGACGATTTCCTATTTTCCCGTTACCTCTCCCAGGAAAAAGCCGATGGTCTGCGTTACATCGGCGCCACGGGATCATGGCAATGGTTAGCGGCTTTTGCCCCGGAAGGTTTTTATGAGATCTGGGGTATTCTGCCTCGAACAACCTCCTTTTTTCAGCCTGAAACATCGGACTGGGAGGATCTGTCTCGGGGCATTTTAAACACCCAGCGGTTTTATCGAAGCCTATGCCGCAATGGTTCGTTCAAATTATGCACCCTGGGTGCGCAGTGATCATACCGGCTTTGAGGTTATGCTCGGTGATATGACAACGTTTGTCGCCCCGGAACAAACGGCAGAGTGGGCACGCCCGTTTTTTTCATGAGAAAATAATTATGATCATCTGCTTTAAAAAATACCTCCTGTCTATCCTTTTCATACTTATTATTGTTCCGGTTTCTCACAGCAAAGTAGTCGTCTTTGACCGTGTCACGACGGTTCAGACACCGATAAACATCAGAGTACAGACCCGGGATAGATTCTTTTCTGCGGGTGGGCGGACGGTGGACATCTACCTGGATAACACTTTTCTGAAAAAAATATTAACCGGTGGTGATGGTTATGGTTACTTGAAATACACACCGCGGGAACAGGGATTTAAAAAAATTACCGCCCGCTCATACACCGACAGCGCCTCCGGACAAATCCTGGTGATGAACGAAAACGAAAAGGCCATTATCATTGAAACCGAAGGAGCTTTTAAGGATGCTGTATTATCAGTTGAAATCAGGGAAAGTAGCCAAAAGGCCGTCACCTCACTCAGCGAGAATTATAAAATCATCTACCTCAGCCGATTTTTGGGAAAAACCCTCATAGGAAGCTGGCTAGAAAAACAAAACTTTCCCAAATCTGTCATTCTGAGCTGGCGTGGGCCAAAGACGCTGGAGAATTTAAAAAAAAACGGTGTGCAGCTTCACGCTATTATCGGTTCTGCTGTTGTTATATCGGCGGTAAAAGAACAAATTGAGAAGCGATTTTCCTTTGAGAAAACCAAATACGGCAAAACAGTAAAAGATTGGGATGAAATCGTAGAGCTACTGCTGAAATCCCCCCCTTCCCGCTCCAACGCGGATAAATCTTTCGATCAAGGCGAATAATCGGCGGGTATCGAATTGAAAACTATTCTGATTCCGAACCGGCATATTTGCGAATCGTACCATCCGCGGCAATCCCATAAACAGAGCCATCGCTGCCGACGATAACAGATGATAGCCCGTTTCCATGGAAATTGGTGTCATGACCTCTTGTTTTGAGATTGTAAGTCACGGTTAGCATTTCGAAGGCCGACACATAAACCCGGTTTGCGGTGACCGCCGGCGATGAATGTGTAATTCCCAGCAATTGCAGTATCCGCGGTAATTGGTTATCTTGAACCAGCGTGCCGTCCAGGGCATTGATCACATGGATCCGATTACTGGATACTACAAAGACATACTTCTCACTGGCAGCTGCCGGTGTGGCAAAAACTGCCTGCCCGGCATCATACTCCCACATTTTTACGCCGGTTTCCAAATCGTAGGCTGGCACTTTCCCATCCCGTCGTCCAACAACCATCAACCCATTGGGTGAAACCATGGCGGAAGAATGCTTATCGAAATTGTGTTCCTGATGCCAAAGTACAGACAATTCGACCCCATCCCATTCAAACACACCGAGACTGCATAGATTGTCTGCAATGGCAATCAACGGTTTTTCTCGACCGGCGAGAACCGCAACGGTTGGGTCTAAAAAATGGTCCGACAGAGCAGCATTGTCTCCATCAAAATCGACGGGAAAAGTGCTGACCAGCTGCCAGGTATCTTCAAAAAAATCTACAAGACTGCTGGTGCGACCCGAATTATTAAAGTGACAGGTCCCAAGGGATTTGCGATCAATCAGATTTGCCTCATATCCATCATCACGCAGGGCAAGAAGCTCACCCTGGATGTCGCTGCTCCCGTCCACCGTCACGTAAACAAAAATAAGGGTATCGTTTCGCACGGTGGCAACCTTAGGTGATCCGGAGGTAAAACCTCGGTTCGGAAATGTGTAAGACCATTTCGGGTAGCCGAATCGGTCAACTTTGTGAAGCGCACTAGAAGCTCGTCCTTGGCCCACCTTACGACTAGTGATGACGTAGATATTACCCTCATCTGATATCGAAGCAGAAGAAACGATGCGGGTCTCTGAACCGGCCGGGCCAAATGAACGTCTCCACTTTTCGCTTCCATCTTTGGACCTGACCGCGACCAACATGCCGTCTGAAGTCCCGACGTAAACCACCTCTCTGCCCTGTAAATCTTTTCCGAGAACCGGTGATGCGCTGGTTATTTTGTATGATTTAGAAATCCAGCTTGAAGAAAGCGCAAATCCGCTGTCGATCGCCTGGTAACCCTGATTCGATAAATCGCCGTGGAAATGTCCCCACGATGAAGATTTGCCACCGATACAGCCGCACAAAATCACCAGAGCACAAACAAGAAACGCACTTCGCATAAAG
>CAMYLH010000625.1 GCA_947259065.1 uncultured Desulfobacterales bacterium | reverse complement strand
TTCCAGACCGAATTTTTTCATGGCATCGCGGGTCCAGCTGATGCTTTTGACGGAATTTGCGTCCCCGGCGTTATAGATGGTTCCCCATTTTTTGGCGGAAGGAACCATTTGATGGTACAGTTCGATTTGGCGCTCAATGGGCCAGGCATCCGAGATGCCGGTGACATTGGTTCCGGAAGGTCCCATGGTCTTTACCAGTCCGGCATCGACAGGATCTGTGACGGAAGAGTAAACAATCGGATGATTTTTGATCACCTTGACTGCCGCTTGCGAAGTCGGCGTGGCAATGGCATGAACCAAGTCCAATTTATCATTTTTAAATTTTTGAGCAATGGTTGTGGCATTGGCCATGTCGCCTTGAGCATTCTGATAATCGTACTCTGCCTCCAGACCAGCCTCAGCGATGGCTTTTTCGAAGCCTTTCTGGTCCGACTCCAAGGCCGGATGACTGACGATTACGGTAACGCCAATTTTATAGGTTTTAGCCAGTGCTGTTCCTGAAACCGCAAGAACGGCTGCCAGAGCAACAACTAAGACAAACAGGGTTCTCTTTGACATAATACCTCCTTATTATTAAGATTAGATTAATACCGAAAGCAGGACCATGAAATCAACAATCAACATTCCGACTGGTTGGAGTATATATAAAAAAGCTCGATTGTCAATTCAAAATTCAGAAGCCGCCGCTTTTAGGGGAGTGCGGCGTATGGAGGGATATTGCCGTCAACGAGCAGCACCACCAGCTGTGCTGCCTATTAATTCTTTGGCGGGTAAAGTGAGGATACGAATAAAAACCTGAGATGCACCTTGAAATCAACGGCGGATCAGGACGGAGACGCCATGGAGTTGAATCCTGATCAGCCGGTGGAACACATGGAACCATATATCTGTAGATTGGAATAAAATTGGGATAAGATTTAGAGGGCATATTGCGGGTAATTTCTACCAGCCCACCTCGGACCTCTGTCATCTATCATCTGTTTTCTGTCACTCATAGGCAATCACACGAATCACACCGATGCTGCCGCTTTCATCCTCAGTGCAGGCATCACTGACGGAAATGAGCTTTTGTACCTTATTCTCCTCGATGAATCTGTTTACCATCGCATCCAGCTCTTCGAGTTCTTTTCGGGTTTCAAATATTTTTAACGGACTGGTAAATGTCTTGACTTTCACCATGATTTAAACTCCTTTCTACGCAAATTAGGGCATCAGCGGTCGTTGATCGTTGTTGAAAGGTTTGACCGTTATACCTGGATTATAAGATAATGCGTTCGTCTGATTGAGCAAGGCGAAATTAGGTTAAATTGGCCACAGACCCACACAGAAAAACACAGATGTCTTTTCTGCGATCAAATTGTCCGTGTGCGTCTGTGGGTGTCTGTGGCTAATTGTTACGGGCCGTCCGGGTTCGATTATAAATAATCAATCGGTTCAAGACCCTTGCGTCTGCGCAAGGCTTCTAAAAGGCCCACCGTTCCCGTCATCATATTGTCTCCCCAGGGGGCCCCAAATGAGATCTGAAATTTCGAGGGTACGACCAATCGTCTTTTGGGTCCGGTGGCAATGATGACGTCAACGGCTTGAAAGCCCACCGCTTTGCGCAGATAGGCACCATGCCCCCCTTCTGCCAGCACCCGATCATGCTCCAGGTTCCCGTCACACAATTTGAAAATTAAATCCTCGAGGCGCTCAAGAGTGATGTCCTGGGTGTGGTATTCAAAAAAGCCGGCAATCTCATCATCTATCATGGCGGCACCGACCGTGTGTGAAGTGGCCACATCCAGGATAATGTATCGATCCCGCTGGCGTGCCAGAAGGTCCATGGATCCACCGAGAATGGCCGCCATGCCACTGTCCATGACATAGATCTCATTGGAGGGAATGGCGCCGGCATTTAGGGCGATAGATCTCAAACGATTCATCACAGCGGGAACCTCATCGCTTTTATAAAGCAAGACATGGGGCTGCGGATTCTCCTCGAGCCGGGCCTTAAACAGGTTATGGCGAAAATCCAGGTGTGATACACCCGCAGGGGGTACTCCATGATCCTGGGCACAAATCGCTACGGCATCGAAAGAAAACGGAACGCCAAAACTTTCGACCATCTGTCGCAGTCGTTCAGGGTCGAGATCGGCCAGTACCAGTGAAGAATATTTTCTGTCCCCACCTAAAATCTCTGCTTTTTTATCTTCAACGATGTTGATTCCCCAGGAACAAACTTTTTCCGGATTGTGGTGAAGGGTGGCGGCGGCCGATTCTGACATGACGACCTTAACTTCTTTTGCGCGCTGCTTTAAAATTTGCGTAATCGGTCCGCCTCCCATTTCAGAGCCGGTAATCACCATGTCTCCGGGTAATTCCGCTGCCTTTTCAGCCAGGTATTTCACCGGCGATTTCACCACCGCCTTGTAATGCAGGTCGGATTGCGTATCGTACCAGAGCACATCCATGGTACCAGCCCCTATATCCACCACTAAAAAGCGACTCATGAAATACTCCCTTTCTTTGTATTATTGCCACATCAGCAATTTTTTGCAGTCATCCAGGTCTATCTCTTGATTGTTGAGCTCGGTGCCGATGCTCGATGCCGGATACTTGATACTCGATAAACTAAAATCGGAAATTTATCCATCAATAAAGCTGCCTGGGTTTTTCAACCCTGAACGTTGAACCCCAAACCCACCAACCTAGGTAGATGATTCATCGTTTACG
>CAMYLH010000624.1 GCA_947259065.1 uncultured Desulfobacterales bacterium | reverse complement strand
AAATAGGTATCGTCATTTAGCGGCAAGCTATTCGGCGTGTTAGTGAAGTGATCGTTATTTTCAGACAGGGTACAACCGACCGGCTGGCTGCTGCTGTCCTGCATCACAACGCTTGAGATAACAGCGGCATCGTCCACGCTGCCATATTGATCAAACAAGATAAATTCGATCCGGGAGAGCTCAGTTAATGATGCGTCGTGATTCGGGACGGTGCTGACCAGCTGCGGCGGAGTCGGATCGATAATCTAGGGCAAGCCGGCCGAGTGGTTGTTGTTATCCTCCAAGGATTCGACGACCGTCCCGGTGCTGTCGGCAATCACTTCGATGCTAAAATCGCCGGTCCGGGCAGTCCAGGTTTGTACGATCCGGGTCGTGCCGGCCGCAGGTATGACCAGGTCAACCGTTTTGCTGCCGATGCCGGTACCATCTATCTTAAAATCCACTTGGAATACATCTACAACGGGTCCGCTGCCGATATTTTCAACCGTCGCAGTAAAGAAAATCTCCTGGCCGGCCGCCAAATTCTGTAGGGGATCCCACTCAATCTGATTGATGACCAGGTCCGGCGGTGGACCCAGGGTGGTAAACGACCAGACCGGGCTGCCGGTCTCGGCACCCACATCATCCCGTGCGATAATCTGCCAATAGTAGGAGATGCCTTCCGTCAGATCCGCTTTATCGAAGGAGTCGGATATGATACTATCCGCTAATTTAACTAGGCCACCCGGGGAATTGCCGAAGTACACATCATACACCACCGTATCCCAGGGGTTGGGATCTCCACCGGTCCAGTTCAAAGTGACCGTGACAGGAAGTTCTTCGGTTATCACCGGTATCCGTGCAACCCCATCGGCCGGATCGGGATTTGTTGGTTCGAAGGGCGGGCTGTTGGTAGGCGGTGTATCGATGCAGTTGCTTTCGGCCGCCAACCAGGGCGCATCGTCCACGTTTCCGTAAACATCATCACCGTTAACTCCCGGCCCATCCACATCCCCCCACCAATTATCCTTGGCATCTACGATGACACTGTCTGCATTATAAATTCCATACAGCTGATTACGCAGAAAATTGTTGTTGTTGACCAGCGGTTGGGCGTTGTCGGCCGTATAAACCCCATACATATTATCTTTCAGGTTGTTGCAGCTGACAGTCGACCCATTGGCGCCGGTACCGCTGACATAAATGCCGGAGTGGCTGGAGTTGCGGATGGTGTTGTATTGAATCGTGGGCCTGGCATTTGCCAGATATATGTTAGCATTGGTGGTATATCCGCCGTATTCTACAATACAATGCTCAAGCAACGAATCCGCGTCAATGGTCTGGTTTTGAAAACGAATCCCTTTCCAGTCTCCGGGGGCGGGTGAAGCTGCATTGGAGGTAAAAATGATGGGAGTTTCAGGGGTTCCCTGGGCAGACAAAGCGCCATAGTAATCATACTCGTTACTGGCATAATTTTTACCCACATAAATGCCGGTGCCAGGTTCAAATCGCAGCTCCACGCCCGGGTTGAGGGTCAAAGTTGCTACGGTGGTACCCCAGGAAGGACTGGAATAACGCACGGTGACGTCGCCGGTAATAACATAAGGAAGTGATCCCTGATTAAGTTTGACCCAGGCAGCATTAGAAGTGATGGCACCTCCTCTGATTTTAATATAGTTTTGACTATTTCCGGAACCTGAATTATCTCTGACTTTTTTAGTACTATTTGGATGAACATTGATTGCAGCGCCTACATTTTCTGCAATGATGTTACCTGAAATAGATGCATATGATGTATCGTCACTGTAAATTCCGTCCTGCCCGTTATAAATGATAGTGTTGTTTTCAATGCTGGTAGATGATGAAACAAGCAATATCCCAGGGCCACTGCTGTATCTAACAGTATTGTTCTTGATAGTGGGGTTGGCACTTTCGCAGTAGATATTTCTTTTGCTTGAACTGGTGCTACCACCGTATTCCACCACGCAGTATTCCAATAAGGATTTCGAATCATCGGTTTGTTCTCTGAAATATATTCCTTTCCAATCACCTGGTGAAGGGGTCGCTGCATTGGAAGTGAACACAATCGGATTGTCGGCTGTGCCCCTGGCAGAAAGAGCGCCATAGTAATCATACTCGTTGCTGCTATAGTTTTTACCCACATAAATGCCGGTTCCAGGTTCAAATCGCACCTCCACTCCAGGATTGAGGGTCAACGTTGCTACGTTGGTACCCCAGGTAGGACTGGAATAACGCACAGTGACGTCGCCGGTAACGATATAAGGGCTGCCGGCCGGTGTCCAGGTTGTATCTTGCGTGATGTTGCCGCTGACAAAGGTTTCAGCAAATATACTCGATGGGAGGAAAAACAGGATGACCATAAAAACGAGGATAGTAAACAGATTAAGCACCGGCTTATTTAACAACCGCCATTTTTTAAATTTAAATCCTCCAAATAAATGATTATCAATTGAGCCGACGGATCGAATACGCATCATAAGGTCTTCCTCTCCATTTATGTTTTCTGAATCATCAAATTCGCTTCATTTGCGTGCTTTCGTGATGATGTTCTCTTCAATTTCCTTCGGCGCGCCATCATATTCATGAACGCCCGCGAATGGAGCCAGGAGTTAGATGTTTATGCCTATCGGGAGTATTCTAAATTCCTTTCGCTACCTTGGACCGGTTTCTGGTTGGTCGGACCGCTAGGTTTGATGGGGCTTTTTTTAACGCGACGCCT
>CAMYLH010000623.1 GCA_947259065.1 uncultured Desulfobacterales bacterium | reverse complement strand
ATGCTTTCAGAAGAAGTCTACCGGATGCTGACAGACCTTCGCGATAAGGAAAGGCTCACCATACTTCTTGTCGACCAGGAAATCCGCAAAGCACTCAAGATTTCAGATTACGTCTATGTATTGGAGCTTGGTAGGAACAAATATGAAGGACCGACATCAGAATTCACCGATCTAGAAAAAGCATTCTGGATCGGCGGATAATCAAGTTTACCCGGTATAGTTAAAATCGCGTCTACTTTTTCTGCGGAAAATATCTTTGAGAATACTTGCCACATTCATCTGATCTTAAAGCCATGTTCTTTTTGCCAATCCGGACCGAATTTCTTCTCACAGTAATCCGCCAGGCGATCAAACCAGCACCACCACAGATTCTTGCCTTTTTCCCTGGCCTCATAGATATCAGTTAAGTAGGTCGTGATGTCGGCCATCTTTTCTTTGGGCACAAACGATGCCGCCCCGTTTTCATAAGATTTTTTGATATCTTCGGGGGTCATCGCATAGGCCGTCAACATGACACCGACCACTCGTTTTTCGGTACATATTTTCAGCAACCCATAGCCATCGACGCCCATAATGTCCAAAATCGCCATATCAAAGTACTGGTTTAGCAGAAGATTTCTAGCTTGTTCAAAATTAGCTGCCTTGGTTACCTTACACTCGACTAGCAAATCGGCCAGGGTTTCCAATACATCCGGTTCATCATCGACAATCAGGATTCTCTTCCCGGTCAGCAGATCTTGTTTTTCCATACCCGCGCCTCCTCTGAATTAGCCCTTAAAAAGCCATTCATAAATTAAGGCAGATGTTCAAAGATTCAAGTGAATATCATGCTGATGTGCTCTTTTTATAGCTTGACAATCCCCATTGCGTTTTATAATGAAGTGACAAAATTTCCGTGATATTTGAGGATACGTCTCTGTGTGTGCCTCCTTTCAAACCTAAAACGATCGATTATAATCTAAATTGAACGATTTCTATAACGATTCGAACGGATCTCATCTGATAAATTCACTCGATCAAGGTTGTTAAATTAATGAACATACAAATCCTTCGCAAGGCCATATTTTTTTTATTTCTATTTCTGCTTGTGCCCCCGGTCGTCTCGGCGGAAGATAACCATTCGATTGAGATTATCGTAGATAAAGGGGACAATCTATATAAGATTTGCGAAAAAATTCTTGAAAATCCGGAAGATTGGCGCTGGGTAGCATTGGTAAACCGCATCAACCATCCGCATCAAATTTTTCCGGGGCAAAAATTGGTTATTCCAACAAGGCTTTTAAAGGGCATACCGATTGACGGATTGGTTACATTCATTAAAGGCGTTGTCAGCATCAAATCGGCTGGGGCTGAAGAATGGCAAACGCTTCAGTTAAATGACAAGATCACTCAAGGAAACTGGATTCGGACCAGTGAGCAAGGTGCCATTGAAATTACATTTGAAAATCACTTTTCCGTTTTGCTGAGACCTAACACAAAGATAGAAATCACGGCCGCACGCAAACAAAGTGCCATCTATCTGATGTACAAGCTGTTTCTCGATATCGGCAAAACAATATCGAAAATAAAACAGAGCACCGGAAAAGAAACACGGTTTGAAATAAAAACCCCTTCAGCAGTCGCGGCTGCCCGCGGAACAGAATTCAGAGCCGGGGTAGATACCGATGTCACCACCCGCCTGGAAGTATTAGCCGGGACGGTGGATGTTCAGGCGGCCAAACAGAAAGTGGAGATAAAAGCAGGTGAGGGAACGGTCGTAAAAAAGGATAAGAAGCCGGCGGCGCCTGTAAAACTCTTGCTCCCACCGACTCCAATGAATTTACAGCCGTTGTACCGGGCAATGCCGCTTGATTTTCAATTCGAAAACATTGCGGGTGCCACCTCCTATCGTATCATGCTTGCCAGGGATAAGAGTTTTAAGGATGTGGTCAAAAATAATGTCATACAACCTCAAGATGCTCTGAAAATTGTGGGTGTAGAAGACGGTACGTACTATCTGCAGAGTCGCTCCATCGACAATCTCGGCCTGGAAGGACCGGCATTGGAACCCGTAGAAGTAAGGGTAAGGGTTAACCCGCTTCCGCCTTTCATCCAGTCACCGTCTGATGGAGCCGACCTCCGCGAAAAAATCGTGCGGCTTGAATGGCTGAAGGTAACCAAGGCCGTCAAATATCATTTGCAGGTTGCGGAAGATAGCGAATTTCAGATCACCGTTGCAGACGTCAAGGATATTACCGGTGAATCCTATGAAACGGGCAACCTTGATTTTAAAACCTATTTTTTCAGAATCAGTTCAATTGCTGCTGACGGCTATGAGGGGATCTGGTCGGACACTCTGAGTTTCAATATCATCCCGCCGCCACCCTCGCCACCGGTCGAAAAACCGGAGATGGGGGACAAAGAACTGCGGGTCAGGTGGCGAAACCTGGGAGACGGGATTACCTATCATTTCCAAATGGCAAAAGATCAAGCGTTTGAAGAAGTGCTTATGGACGAGAAACTGACGAAACCGGAGATATCCTTTGAGAAACCCGGCGATGCGGCAATATATTACGTCCGGACCAGTGCCATCGATGCGCAAGGGTATGAGGGTGATTTTTCCGAGCCGCAATCTTTTGAAGTCAAAGGTAATTATCTCTGGTTACCGGCGGGAATGACGGTTTTGATCATTTTAGCCATTATTGTGTTGTAATACCAAACTGATTTTAACCGATTTATGGATG
>CAMYLH010000622.1 GCA_947259065.1 uncultured Desulfobacterales bacterium | reverse complement strand
GGTAGATGAAAGCGAGCCTGTCCGTTCTCATCGGTGACCCGTTTTTCCCCAAGGTACGAACCCGATGGTGTAAAAAGATAGACGTTTATCCCGGCCAAGGGTTCGAAGATTTCCGGAGTTCCGCCGTCTAAGGTGATGATCCCATCCTGATGGGCGATGGTAAAATCAATATTTGTATCTAGGGTCACATGGGTTTCCGGACTCCAGAATTGATAGCCCAGAAAATCACTTCGCACTTTATAGGTGCCTTCGGGGACGTCAAATGCCACGCGTCCCATGGGATCGGAAACCTGATTTAATCCCAGATAGCTGCCGCTTTGACTGAAAAGGTAGACCTTGATCTCTGCCATGGGGACATCCGGTTCCTCTTGTAAGGTCACCTGGAAAATACCGCCGCCGGCCTCCAGGTCAACGGTGGTTGCTCCGCCGCTAGTGAGGGTGGTATCCCCACTCCAGTACTTTCCGCCCAGAATGTCTGCTCTGAATTTAAATGATACGCCGGTGGGCAGCTGAAAGGTTACCTGTCCGGTTTCATCCGTCTTTTGATTGAGGCCGAGGTAAGCGCCGTTCGCCGAAAAGAGGTACACCTTAACTCCCTGGGATGATCCGGAGCCGGTATTCACGACGACCTCAGCGGTTTCTTCACTGATGATCACATCCGCCCGATAGGTACCGGGTAACAGGATCGAATCAGACCAGAAATGGTAACCCAAATAATCCAACCGAAACTTGTATCTACCATCAGAAAAGTCAGTGGGATCAAAAAGGGCCGCTCCGGTTCCATCCGTGACGGCATTTCTCCCGGTATAAGCACCGAGCTCCGTGAAAGCATAAATCCTCAAGCCGGATAGCACGTCGCCGAGGCTGGTCGATGCCGTGACGGTGATTTCGGCCGGTGGTTCAACCGGTCCGGTTTGCTTGACAAAAAAGGAAGCGGTATCCATCCAACTGCCGGTTAGCCCATGGGCATCTTCGGCTTGGGCTCTCCAGAAATAGCGCGTTTTATCGGTCAATTCCGAAGGGATGATCCATTGTGCAGCTAGAGACACTCCTTGCTCGACCAGGGTGGTCAGGGCCTCATCACTATAAATTTCAAATCTGTAGGAAATGTTGTCAGCATCCGGGTCGATACAAGGATTTAACTCCAGCGAGGGAACTAAGGTCCCGACCCAGGCCCGCTTGCCCGGGTTTTTGAGTGTCGGTGACAACGGGGCATCATTTATTGTGTTGACAAAAAATGCACTCTGCGTCCAGCCGCTTTCCGCAGACCCGTTGCTGGCTTTGACCCGCCAGAAATACCAGCTGTTGTCATCCAGCGCGGAGACATGCCAGGAGGTGATATCGGCACCCTCCGTTATTTCCTCGGATGTAAGTTTTGCCGGGCTGTCAAATGTGTCGACTTTATCCAATTCAAAAAAATAGCTGTGGGTTTGCGCATCCGGTGAATTGGTCACCATCAGATCCAGTTGTCGAAAGGCGACTTCACTATCGATGGTCGGAGATGCCGGCTGCGGGACATCCGGCACCAAATCTGCTGTGTTAATCAGGAAGGAGCCCGCAACAGTTTCAGATTGGGCATCGTGATCATCGGTGACTACTGATCGCCAGAAATACCAGGTATTATCGGCAAGCGAGGAATGAACCATCCAGGTTGTGGTGCCATTCGGTCCTTCTGGAATATTGAGTCCAGATACCACCAGGTTGCTTAAGGTATTGTCGTCATATACCTCAAAGGTGTAAGTCATCTCGTCTTCATCCGCATCCCCGGCATTGGTGACCGCCAGCAAAGGTGTTCGGGTATCAACTTGCCTATCGTCCGCGGGACTGCTGACGTAAAAAGGTCCGGGAGCATTATTGACCGTATTGACAAAGAAAGTGCCGTAAGCCCATAGACTGAAGCTATATCCATCCGTGGCCCTGGCGCGCCAATAATAGCGGCTGTTGTCATTGAGAATTTCAGGTACGCGCCAGGAAGTCATCGCGGCACCCTGGACAACATCATCAGCGCCCGCGACCCAGTGAATGAGTGCAGGATCAGCGAAGACTTCAAAGTCATAGGTCAATGCATCACCGTCCTCATCGATGCTGTTTTCTATGACTAGCTCCGGTTGAAATAGGTTGACCTGTTCATCGGCCTGGGGAAAAACAACTACGGGAGTGGTCGGTGCATGCTCTTCGATGGTCGGATCGGAGCCGTATAGAAATTCTTCCAGGTCCGAGATACCATCTTGGTCAAAATCTCCGGTTCCGTCGCGGTCCAGGGAGCCAAAATACTGCATCTCCCAGGCGTCCAGCATGTCGTCACCGTCGCTATCGAGGATTGAGTTTATAGTTAGAATTACTCGCCGGGTATCCGCCAGAATACCATCAGAGGCTTTAAAGATGATTTCATAGGTTCCGGCCTGGCCGAATGCAGGCGTCCAATTAAAGATGCCGTCTCCGGTGTCCAGGTCGGTAAAACCCGCGCCTGCCGGAAGAGGTGCTGCCGAGAGCAGCGGGGTCGTTCCATTGGGATCGTTGGCGTTCACCAGAATTGAAACCTGTTGGCCTTCGAGGCCAATGCGGTTTTCAATAAACTGCAGCACCGGCGGAAGTGGTAAATCGGAGGCCTCCACAAATTTAACGATGTAAGTGCCCGTACTATCGACATCAAACAAGTTGATGTAATAGCGCCAGCTGTGGTCTTCGGCGCGGGTTCCGGACATCCAGACGTTTTCAGGTTT
>CAMYLH010000621.1 GCA_947259065.1 uncultured Desulfobacterales bacterium | reverse complement strand
CTTCGGCCAGATACGCTTTAAGGTTGTTGTAATGGGACGCCATCACCCCCCGGGTCAGGACCTGTTCCCAGCAGCTATAGGGATAATCGCGCAGGTACCGGAAAGCGCCTTCGAGGTTGCCGATCACCGACGGTGACAGCATCAGACTGACCTTGCCGACATCCGTCCGAATGTCATGGGGGAACTGAATTCGTTCGCTAACTGCTTGGGCCACGGTCGATCCATAAGTCGCCGCGGTTTCCAGACGATAGCGCTTTTGAACGACGATGGTGTGAACGATACCATCCCGATCCAGCGTATCACCACCGCGGGCAGATAATGTTATCAGCCCGTCACCCGTGGTTTTCAACGGCAGCCACACCATGGTGCGCTTATAGGGCTCAACCTCCACGGTTCGGGTTACCTCCCGGCGTTTGGGCCCGCCGGCGGCTTCAATGACGCCCTGGGCTGATAGGGTCACGGTCAGCTGACGTTTTTGGGGGGTGCGATTCATGATACTGAACCCGGCTTCGAAACTGTCGCCTTCCGTCACCTGGTTGGGCATCACCGGTCGAATCTCGGTCGCTCGATTGACTTTAAAATGACCTTCTCCCAGCCCCATGCGGTCACCAGGCGTTACCGCCATGGCCAACACCCGCCAGCCGGTCAGATTGTCCGGTGCTTCAAACTCGATGGTTGCCCGGCCCTCCGTATCCGTTATAATGGAAGGATTCCAATAACTAACAAACTTAAACACCGAACGCAGGCTGATATCCGGGCCGCCTCCCCCGCCGCTATTGGCCCCTTTTTTCTCGAATTTCTGACGCCCCACCAACCGCATAAGCAAACTGTAATTTTCCAGATCAAGCCCATCGACTGTGTAGAAGCCTTTATAGGGATCGAAGTAATCCCGGCCCTGGACCAGTAAGTCAAACACTGCCTCATCCAGCACGGCTACGGCCAGTTCAATCGGCTCACCATCGACCGGATGGCGCGCTGTCGCCTTGATTTCCACGCTGACACGCTGCCGAGGTTTATAGGTATCCCGCCGCGGCTCGACCTGCAATGAGATCTCTTTATAGGGATCAGTGACCGGTACCTTGACATAGCCCATACGAAAGGCAGGTTTGCCCAGATCCACTTGGTTGTCGGACGGCACTGATTCAACCCGCGGTGAGGTGACGACTACCGATAAAAAAAATCCCGGCAAAAAATCCTTCTGAATTTCAAATTCGATGACCGGGGTAGCGCTCGTCAATGTTTGCAGCCAGCTTTGCAGGACGCCGTAACGTTCGACCGTGATCAGGGCCTGCGCGCCGGCAAATGGATTTTTAACCAGATAGCGGGCCATATCACCGACGCTATACTGCGACTTTTCCGCAATGATTTCAAGGCTGTTATCCGGCCGCTGCTGCCACACGACCCGTCCCTTGCCGACCACCCACTGATAGATTTCACTGCTGTGGGGCCGGTTACGGGTGTCTTGAATCGTGGCCGTAATCCGGTGCGATCCGGGGTCTTGGGGTGTAAATGCACATGGAACCGGCTCCAAGGCGGATGTCAGTTCACATTGAGCGACCTCGACCCATTGATGCGTGTAGTGGGTCAGATAGGCATTGCCGGCGCCTTTGACCCGGGCGGCCCTGGTTTCACGGCGTTCAACGTCAACATGGATGGGCACACCTTCCCGCGGTTGGCCTCCGGCGTCTACCACCAGCAGATCAACCGCAGCCGGCTTATCTTCATTCATAATCCAGTCCGTCGAACGCAGGCCGATATACTGATCACGGCCGGCATAGTCCGCCGTGGCCCGGCCTGCGATATACTTGCCGCGATCATCTCTGACCGCGCTTTCAACAGCCAGTCGGCCATATAAGATTTTACTTTCGGCAAGGGTGAATCGGGTTGTCAGATTGCCGCGGTTGTCAAGCGCATTTTCAATTTGATGAACGGTTTGTTTGGCTGGTGCTCCGGGAAAATAGGTGTTGAATTGAAATCCCCGAGCAGTCGGGTTTTCCGAACGAAATGGGCGAGCTTCCAGTATGGTGGTCACCCGGCTGCCGGCATCCGTATATGGGCCGCCGGAATGCAGTCTGGCCCGGGTACTCACCTCAACGCCGTCATCCGGTTTAAAAATGCGTCCGTTAAGGTCCGTGGTCACTTTGAAGGGCGCCGGGGTAAAATCACTGACCAGCACCCGCATGGGCTCCCAGCTGTCTTCGGAAAAGATGGCTTTGAGCTGAAAGCGATACCAACCCACGGCGCCGGTTTTCCCCACCGTAAACTCACCGTCATGGGCGCCGAATTCAGATAACGCGATATCGGCAACGGTGTGCACGATTTTGCCCATCGGGTCGATTATCTCAAGGGTGTAGCCTTTGCCGGGCGCCGGTACGAACGTCTCATTGTTCTGGTCTCGAACGTATAGTTTGTATTGAATCGTATCGCCGGCCCGGTAGACTCCCTGGGCCGTGGTCCCCCAGGTGTGAATGTGGCCGTAACGCCGGCGCATAGCGGGAGATACCGAATAGCGCGAGGCCCGGTAAGTATCGACCCGAAACTGGTAATCCAGAGGCACCAGGGCCAGATCCTCGGCCTTCTCGATTTTCACAAACAGTCGCGGCTCGGTCATTTTATAGGTGCGCAGGAGCTTTAAATACGGGTCAATCTGCCGCGTGCCGGCCAGCATGGCCACACCGGCATCGTCCGTCAGCGCCCGGGTCAGGATTTCAGGTTGTGCCGTCA
>CAMYLH010000620.1 GCA_947259065.1 uncultured Desulfobacterales bacterium | reverse complement strand
AAATCATGTGACGCTCATCTTCCTGGGCCTGCATCAGTTGTTGCGACAATTCGTGAATTCGTTCTTCGGACGATTTGCGGTCTGAAATATCCGCCATAGCGCCCTCGTAGTACGTCATCTGACTGTCGCTGTCATGGATGATGGTGCAATTGATGCTGGCCCAGATAGACCTCCCGTCATGCCGGCAAAGTCGAACCGCAAAATCGTGAACAAAGCCTTGCGCTTCCAGCAGGCGTTGGAATTGTTCGCGATCATCGGGATCGACATAAGTCTCCAGGGATTTGACCTGCAGCAGGCCATCTCGATCCGGATATCCAAGGATGTTCAACATGGCAGGGTTGACATCCAGGATCAAACCCTCCGGTGTAGTCTGGTAGAGTCCAATCGGAATACTGTTAAATAGATCCCGGTAGCGTTTTTCACTTTTACGCAGCGCTTCCGCCGCCCGCTTTTGTTCGTCTATATCGCGAATTACGGTGATTCTGACGTCCTTGCCTTTATATCGCATCATCTTGCCGCGAATCTCGACGTGAAATTTGGACCCATCCTTTTTTTGGGCGATGGCCTCATAGGGTTTTTCATAGCCTGACAGCATGTTGCGCTCGACCAATTCTTTGGACTCGGAGGCGATGACATCGGTGCCGAATATCCCGATTAACTCATTATAATCATAACCGAACAATTCAGCTGCTCTTGGATTTACATCCAAGCAAACTCCCTTTTCGGAAATGAAGATGGCCTCAAATGTTGCTTCAGACAGCGCCCGATACCGTGCTTCACTTTTTCTCAGATCTTCCTGAGCATTCATATGTTCTGTAATGTCGCGGGTGGCACAAATAATCTTTTTGCGACCTCCGATAATGAATATCCCCGCGCTTATTTCTGCCGGGAAGACCGTATTATCTTTCTTTTTAAAGTAACGCAAAGGCACTCGTTTGGGAAATGCCACACCATCTCTATTTTTTTTAACATTAGGCTTTGTTATATTTTTCTCGACGGAGATATCCTCAACGGTTAATGTCAAAAATTCTTTTTTAGAATACCCGCAAAGATCTAAAGTTGCTTGATTGGCATCTTCGAACCGCCCGGTCTCGGCATCAAAAACCATCACCGCATCCGACTCGTTTTCAAAGAGCTGGCGATACTTCTCCTCATTCTCGCGAAGCGCCAGCTCGATTTCGTGCTGCATGGTGAGGTCTTGCGCGAAAATGGCGACTTTTTCAACATCTCCCTTTGAATTAAATACCGGATAAAGGCTGTTATAAAAATGCCGTCCTTCGCGTTCATCGGAAAAACACACCTGTTTTCCGGTAGCGAGGACCTGTTTTAACTTTTCAGATCGGTGTTGTGCAACCTCAGGCGGAAAATTGTCGTAGGGCTTCCGGCCGATAATTCCCTCTTTGCTTTTACCGAGCCGTTGGGCAGCCATCTCATTTATAGCCAGCACATGACTCTTGCTGTCGATAAGCAAAGCGGACTCAGGTGTGGCGTCGATGAGCGCCTGAATCGTTGATTTATTCTCTCTCAGAGCGTCTTCCGCCCGCTTGCGTTTGGTGATGTCGGTAATTGCCATCCGAAACTGCTTGAAATTCGCTTCAGCATCCACCACGGCGATGCTTTCCAGAAGTCCGTAAAACTCTGTTCCGTCATTTTTTAATAGCTTCAACTCGCAGGTCTGTTTGGTTGCAGATTCGCCAACCTGTCGGCGGTGAAAATAAAAGTTGTCCTGAAAATCCGGCGCTATAAAGCGTGTGAACGAGCTGTTTATCAAAGACCGCCTATCTACGACTAGCAGATTGGCGCCGGTAAGATTTGCCTCCATCACTACTGCGTTTTTATCCAGGGTAAAATAACCTACAGGCGCAAAGTCATACAGGTCCAAATACTTGTCGTGCGCTTCCACCAGTTGCGACTGCGCCCGGCGAAGTTCCTCGTTTTGCATTTCCAGCTCAATTTGATGGACCTGCAGCTCGTGAATCAGCTGTTCGATATCTTCCGGTGGAATATTGCTAAGCGCCGGCGGCTTTTCATGCAGTAATGCTTCGGCCCGTTGGCGGAGTGTTTTCGATTGATGTGATTCGGTTCCGGATTCTTTCATAGTCTATCTCAATAAAAAAAGCCCGCATCTGGACAAATTGATGCTTCCGGTCGCGGGATTATCTAAAATGAATTTCATTTCCAGCGCTGCCCTCCCCTTTTCTTGGCATGTTTTATGCTATACAATAATACGGAAGCATAAACAATTAAAAAAATATTGCACGGTTTTCTGAATCTCCCTAGATCTTAAAGGCTTCAACATAACACAATCAATACGACCGGCCTTTATCCTGTTCATGATATTTTCCAGGTGTTCATCGAGTATCAGAACAACGGGAGTATTCAAGGATATCGCTTTGATTTGAAGCGATAGGTTCAAGCCTCCCATACCCGGCATCTTTAACGCCGTGAAGACGATGTCGAATGATCTTTTTAGGAGGAGATCTAAAGCTTCCTCGCCGTTGTTTGAAACAGCCACATCATATCCCATTCTATCAGTCACTGCCGAAAGTTTATTGCTGATATGGTTGTCACCATCTGCAACCAATACCGAGCCTTTTTGGTTTTGGCTCTCGCAAATCATATCGCTTTCATCATTGTCCTGTAAATTCATGACACCGACATTATCTTTTCTAATCGAATTCAATCAGCCTGCCGACTCCCAGGTCCAGAAAATCCTTACCATATTCCTCTTTAA
>CAMYLH010000619.1 GCA_947259065.1 uncultured Desulfobacterales bacterium | reverse complement strand
AAAAAACGTTCGATTTCATTGACCAGCGGTGCCAAACCGCAATAGTCAAATCGCACATAATAACCGCGTCCCATTTTCTTGATGTTATAAGCAAGTTTTCTTTCTCCCCAATCGTCTGCTAAAACCAGGAACCCATCCATCTGGCTGATCAGTTCTTCGATTCTGCCAATTAATGGCTCACGTTGCTCCTGGGATAGGTCGGGATTAATAATTACAAATGTTTCGTACCTTCGCATTCATCCTCCTTTCGGCTGTTAAAGCCCCGGTTTCGTCCGGAGCAAGGATTGGATATAGTTGATAGCTATTGAAAAACGAACTATATAGCATTTTAAAAGAGCAGCTGTCAAGGCGATTGTCTTTAAAGTATAGCTCAAAAAAAACAGATATTTGACAACCGGGTATGACCATTGCAACTGCCCGCGGAGACTGTTTCTATTGTCTGAAAGCCTTTACCTCGCGCGAATCCGGAGAAAGGTTATAAACCATGCGCGTATTGCCGCGAAAAAAAAGGCCAGCCTCTGAAATTACAAGCCAACCCCGATATTTGCGTTCCGTCCGTGAAAGGCAAAACAAGCTCGAGTGAAACCATGGGAAACCGATGTTGCTGACAGATAATTTTTAAGACACTCGGCTGATATTGTCAAGGGTTATTATTGAAAAAGATAGTCTTGACAGCATCATGCAATTGATGTATCCAAATCTTTACAACATATTGGAATTATGTTTTTTTTTAAATTTTTTTCGTCTACAGACCACAAGGCAAAGCGGGCGATCCGGCCGGCTTGCACGGTCTGATGAATTTTGTTGCCATTGGAGGTCGGGACCATATGATTTCTAAAAATCGAAACACAGCATTGCCTGAAATGGACGATAAAAAGCCGGCAGACCCGATAGAATCCTCCGGAACCGTCATTGCGGAAGATACAAGATTGAAGGGTACGATTAGCTGCCGCGATCAAATTCTGGTTGCGGGCATCGTAGAAGGCGATATTGATTGCGGCGGAATCGTCTGGATTGCCAAGAAAGGGAAAATTTACGCCAATGTCTATGCCCGTAAGGTCATCTTAGAAGGTGAAATCAATGGCAATATCGAATCGGCAGAGTATGTTGAAGTCAGATCCGAAGGGCGATTGATGGGCAATATCAAAGCAGCCAAAATCAGGATGGCTCCCGGCTGTTATTTCGATGGTGAGGTCACGATGCAGAGCTAACCGCCATAACTTCTCATTGAATATCTTCAATCTTTAATCTTCAGTACCCGTTCATCCCTTCCAGTATCGGATCGGCCCCACGTCAATATGAACAAATCTCTGATGAGGGTAATATCCGACCCCGCCGCTCTTCAATTTATAGGCCGTCCGTCGCAACACCGAAGTTCGGCATCCGGGCAGCCGGATATCGACGGCTTTTCCCTGGATGTGATAGCTGTTCTTTGCAGCGCCTCGGCCGCTATTACGCAGCTTGGCGTTGGTTTCAGGACTGCGGTATCCGGAAATTACGTGAAAAGGCTTTTCAGAATTGAGTTTTATTGAAATCGCAGAAAGCAGATCCAGCAGATGAGTGTCAATCTGTTTAATGTCACGTACACGAAAGTCCCTCATAACGTGATTTATATTTTTCAAAGCATCAGTGACATATGTCCCTTTGCACCAGTAAACCCCGCTAAAACTGTCTTTCGTATGAGGATTGTACAGCCAAAGGGACCTTGGCGTTGTGGTAAGTTCATCAATGGCAGCAAGGACAGACCTCGAGGATAAACCCGAAATCCCTGCGCATACCATGAATCCTATGAAATTTCGTCTACTCAATCGCACCTTTGCTGACTTAAAAGGAATATTGAGGGTGGACATTTTTAAACCCCCTGAAGGCGTCATTCTTCTTTGTTGGTTATATATAGAGGAGATCCTCAGGAAAAAAGAGAGGAAAAAGTAAATGATAGCCCTATTACAACCCTATATTGTTGTCAAGAATTAAATGACACATTATGTAGCGGTTTGAAAATGAAGGAAAATAGAGGCGGAGGAGACCAGTGATTCCTAAAATCCAAAAAATATCCTATGCAGCTGATTTTTCACCCAATTGCGTTTATGCCTTGCGGTATGCCATAAGCTCGGCCATCAACCGTCATGCCGACCAACCGGTTTTTATTATTCCTTTTGACTTAGCAACTCATAAAAATTCTGTATTGTTACGCCGGATCGTTATCCTTTGTTTGTAGATACTTCTGTAATTTTACGAATGCATCTCCCAAAATATCTTGATTGATGCACCCAGCGCATTTTTTCATGCCCACACAATTATCACATCCTGAAGGAAAACACGTAGCGCTTGTCAATAATCGCTCCAAAATAGCTGAATAGTCTTCTAATTGCATTCTTAAAATGTTGGGCTCAGTATCGTCGTATGAGGATAGATTCGATTTTTTTTTAATATATGTCTCCAGGAAATCATGTATGAGGCAATCGCTTCTGAGTTTGTCAAAATCGAAATTCGATATCAAATTATCGATGTTCATTATGCCCTCCTCTCAGATTAATAAAATTACGACTGTTTAGAAGTACAAGATGTCCATTCTGTTTAGATCGATGACCCACTATTTTACCTAATCTTACTTTAACTAAATCGGATGGACAGGCTGAGGCATCGCCACCGAGCCGTCATTGAGTGTTTATAAAAAAAGCTTAGCACATAGCGTATGGCAGTGCCAATTATGTTCAGCAGAACATAATTGGCATTATGT
>CAMYLH010000618.1 GCA_947259065.1 uncultured Desulfobacterales bacterium | reverse complement strand
TGCGAGACTTGGGTTGGGAGCCGGCAATCGCCGACAGCACGCTTGCATCTTTTCACGCGGTGAGCATGTTATTTGCAATCCCTATTGCTCTGCTTTCCGACCGTGTTGGAAGCCGCCGCGGTGTTCTGATGGCGGCAGCCTTACTCATTGGCATCGGAACCGGTCTGATAGGATTTACCAGTGGCGTCTTGATCTCGGCGGCGGTTTTGATAGCAGGCATCTCGCGTGACGGATTTATGGCCATCACCATGACGGCCATCATCGAGGAAAAAGGCATTGGCGCGCGTTTTGCGGGATCGGCAATTGGGCTGAATATGTCTGTTATGGGGATTGCCGGTGTCTTTGCACCGCCAGTCGGGAATTGGCTGGCGGGATTTGGGACTGGACTCCCATTTCTGTTCTGGGCTTCTTTTGTGTTTTTAGGGTCGGTGGGTTATCTTTTCCTGCGGCCACCGGCAGTAGAGAGTACCAGCGTTACTTAAACCCAAAATTAGAAACTGGATACCAGTATGCAGCTGAATCCCATTGTTTACCCTTCGGGAAAGCCGGAGAACTTCAGATCCTGTGTTGTCAAGGGATCAAGGTAAATGACTACAATTTTACCCTCGACGCCTTGGCTCTGAAGCCCTCCGGCTTTTGCAACGTTAGGGTGAACTACTCAATACCGCCGGTTATAATTGATACTTTTCGTGCCTCCAGGACGTATTTGTATAGAAGTTCTTCTAATGCCAACCATCAGCCAAACCGGTGACGATGTTGCCAGTCCTCAAGACGATGAATATGCATTTTCAACTCTTCAACGTTTCCTCCAGGAACTCCGTAAAACGCTTCCAGGATTTTTTATCCGCAGCTTCCTGATAACGGTTTCCACCAAAAACGGTAAACGCATGTGGGGCACCACTGTAGGTGATCATTTCGTGGGCAATGCCGGCCGATTCCAGTTCTTTCGCCAGGCCGGCGAACTGGTCCATGGTAATGGCCGTATCCGCTGACCCATGCATTATCAAAATTGCGCCGCGGGTTTTGGTGTAATTTTGTCCTTCTGGTGTCTTCAGGCCGCCATGAAACGTGGCAAAACCTTTCAGGTCTTCCGCGGATCGCGCCAATTCAAGCACGGCTGCGCCACCGAAACAATAGCCGAAAGCGACGGCATTCTCGATGTTGGCACCTTTGTTCTTGGCCGTATCCAAAGCCCCTTTCATCAAAGCTCGCATTTTTTTTCGGTCTTTATAGAGTTCGCCCGTATGTTGGCGTTTGTCTTTCATTTCAGTGGGCCGCACACCGGCACCGAATAAATCCAAAGCAAACACAGCATAACCCAAATCAGCGAGCATGTATGCACGTTTGACTTCATAATCCGTCAAACCATCACAGTCATGAATCAGCAGCACGAAAGGCGCCTGGTCGGATGGACTGATGTAATATCCCTCATAGGGTTGACCATTGACCTGATAGGTCACCGCAGCGCCTGTGGCGCCAAATGCAGCCGAGGAAACCATTAACAGTGAACAGATGTAGAAAAGGTATCGCATGATTAAAACCTCCTTTATCGTTTATCTTATTATCGCCTTATTCAACATTGATATTATGCTTCTCTCCTATTTCAGGAAGCTTTTATTTCAAAGTAATACACCAATTGCATCAAGTCCAGCGATCACAACCTGAAGTTCAATAAAAAACCATATTCAACGCATATCATGGGATCTCAGGGCATTGAGGCGAGAAAATGTTTCCTTCCTGCAGACGGATAATTACCAATTCCTTGCACTTTTTGGGTGCATATTCGCCAAAGGCCTTGCTGACGATATATTCCAGCCTTATAGTATAGTGCTGGAAATGCGTTGTCCCCGGGAGCTCATTTAAAATTTTGTTAAATGGTAAAGTTTCAATTCCCAATTCGACGAAAACACATATGTATATTTATACAAATCGATGGCTGAATAATCCAAATGTTGCAAAGGAGGTTGCGTTGAAAACCAAGTATCCGTCAAATTGTATCCGTCAAATTTTTTTAAGTTAATATTCTTGGTTATTTTACTAACTGTTTTGTATGCTCCGGGCGCTTTTGCAGATGTCTATAAATTGGACCCGGTGCATACGTCTATCATTTTTCGGGTTAAACATCTCGGTGTGTCCTACTTTTATGGCCGTTTCAACGGCGCTAGCGGTATCTTCTCATTTGATGAGGCCGCGCCGTCGAAAAGTTTTATAGAGATGCGGGTAAGCACAAATAACATCGATACCGACGTGGAGAAACGTGATAATCATCTTAAAAGCCCTGATTTTTTGGATGCCCAAAAACATCCGCTCATTAAATTTCAAAGCAATTCGGTAACGCAAGTGGCTACAGATAATTATGAGATTAAAGGGGATTTAATGCTACTTGGAAAGACACGTCCCCTAACCATTAAGGCGGTTCATACCGGATCCGGCCAAGATCCTTGGGGCAATTTCAGAAGCGGTTTTAAAACTTCCTTTATCATTAATCGTAGCGACTTTGGAATGGATTTCATGCTGGGGGGCGTCAGTGATGAGGTTCAGCTGACAGTCAGTATTGAAGGGATAAAGCAATAAATCACCGCTGGAGATTCCAAGCCGGATATCCTGAGGGCATCTACTGAAGAGATATGCTGGTAAGAGCCTTGGAGCACTGGAGTGAAGGAGTGATGAGAATTAAGAAAATATGGTGGCTGTATGTAAACGCAGTGGTGTGTACTGCTTTTTTATGTTTTGGCGCTGCCCAAGCAAATCAGGAAGCTGAGCAGCTTATTGTGTTTGTGCAGCCCGGTGCATCATCGGTGGATGATGCTTTCAAGGAGTTCAATTTGCCCCTGATCAAACGGTTGGCAACAGAAATGAACCTGGCGATTCATGTTGTGGACGCGGCCAAAGGCGCCCCACCTGAAGTAGACCTCACACCCCTGATTGTTTACCAGAACCATCGCGGCAGGTCGATATACCAGGGTCGCACCACCACTCCCGATCGGATTCGGAATTTTATCCGCACTTCCCGATTTGTTCCCCAGGGAGATGCATTCAATCAGCGTCAAAATATTCCCATATGGCAAATCGGACGTACCCGCTTGTGGGCGCCGCTAAAAGTTTCCGGGGTTACCGGTATTTCTCCGGCCAATTATGACAAGCAGGCTTTTATCGATGAAGCCTTGGAAGATATTAAAAAAGGTCTTGAAAAATTTAAGATCCAGCAGATCGCTAAATTGGGCCGGGCAGATCGCGGGTTTTATATGGATTTCTATCCCTGGTTGTCTCAAGATCAAACGCTCTATCTTTCGCTGGCACTGTTTTCTCAATTTCATTGTAAGGCGCCAATATTTAAATACAAAATTACTGGCAACTGGGATAAACGCCAAGGGCTTTTTCAGCAGGCGGCCTTGATTATGGAAGATGCAGTCCGCCAACACATA
Organism: uncultured Desulfobacterales bacterium; assembly: GCA_947259065.1. GTDB lineage: Bacteria > Desulfobacterota > Desulfobacteria > Desulfobacterales > JAFDCJ01 > JAFDCJ01. The sequence continues at coordinate 1,310 of CAMYLH010000618.1, read as the reverse complement.
ACGGATGCAAAAAGCGGCGATAGTTTTGATCCGGTTAAACGTGATGTGCCTGAAGTCAGCTGGGAAAAACTCGGCTTCAAATTACCGCCGACTCCAAAAACTAGCGGTGCACCGGCAGCCGCAAACATCAAATTGCCTCTTGATTGGATTCTGGTAAACTCCGGCCCGGCCGATCCGCCCATGATCCAGTTTCGTTTCCCCGCTCCGCTGGATAATTATTCCGGGGAAGTGACGGTCGGCCGGGGTGAGTTAACTCTGTCAAAAGATTTTCATCTTGACGGAGCGACAGGACTTATTGAGATTGACACTCTCTCTTCGATTACCATGGGTGATCCGATTTTAGATGAAGCCATTCGTGGCAGTGTGATGTTGTATGCCAAAAAGTTTCCAACATCGAAATTTATAGTGGAAACCATTTATGCCGAAGGTCAACCGATTGCATTCGGTCGACTCACCCCGGCAGGAATTAAGGGAATCTTTACCCTAAAGGGGAAAAGTTTTCCGATGTCATCAACGGCCGAATTCGAGCCGATCATTGATGAATACGGTCAGGTAAGATTACTCATCCGGGGGGCATTTAAAATTGATTTGCGTGTGTTTAACATCGCCGGTGCTGACGGTCCCGAACCGGCCAAACATACCTTGCTTTTTGATGTAAATTTTAAATTAAAACCAAAAGAGGTCGCCGAATCCTGATGGTAATGCCATGGCAGCATCGTCATCAGCGGGAATTGGTTTTGTCATAGAGCTGCACCGCAATATTCGATCAAACAATATGAATTGAGTTAAAGGGCCGTAATAATTTATGGGGACCGCCACACCGAAAGTTCAGATCAGAGTGCTGTTACTTATCGCCGCTCTCGTCATCACGTATTCATCTTATGCCCTTTACCAGGAGAAATTTGATACCTGGAATTCTCACATCATCGATCGTCTTTTTAGCGTCCGCTCCCGCATAAAACCGGTGTTTGCTTCAGCTGATGAGCGCATCATCCATGTTGACGCCAATTTTAACGCATTTCGATCCCAGCATGCCCAAGTTATCCGCAATCTCTCTGCCATGGATATCTCGATCTTGGCAATTGACACTATTTTTTCCGAGCGTGTGGGTGACCAGGAAGACTCCCCATTCATTATGGCTGCGGCAGAGGCCGGCAATGTTTATCTGGGATTGGAATTTGATTTCCTGAATTCGCCACTCCGCGGCAGCAAAAACGAATTGAACTTAGAACAAAAACAGTACCTGGACGCTACAAAATGGCAGGTTACCGTTGAAGGGAATTCCGACCGAATCCCCATGGTGGATCATC
>CAMYLH010000617.1 GCA_947259065.1 uncultured Desulfobacterales bacterium | reverse complement strand
AATGGCGAATACCCGCTTGAGTCGGGCCATCCAGCCGAGCGGCGTATTGCCAACACTGGACCCGCATTCATCGTTCGCGCTCACTTTGCTCAGCTCCTTGGGGCGAGCCACGATGTCTGCTCGCTCGCTCGCGTTCGGCGCGAATACCCCGTGGTAACGAACTAGATGCGCTTTGGGGCGCGGCACACCAGTGCTGCCAATCGGGCGATGAAGTCGTGCGGCTCGAATAACACGTGCGTGGTGCCATCGCTAAACGCACGCTTCAGCTCAAGCACCACCAATCCGTCACCATCTACACTCAGGCGCGCCTGTGCGATGGGACCTCGCGCCATGTAACGGCACAGCCGTTCGAGTTTGGCTCGTTCATGCACTTCACAGCCGACCGCGCAGTTGAGTGAGAATCCGTCACGAGCAGCAGTAAATGGCTTCGTTGTGGCGCCGCTCGGCTCCACCGCCAACAGCGGGTCCCCCAGTGTCAGGATAGTTGTCGCCTCCCGTCCGCTGAAAAGCCGGGGGCTGGAGGGACGATCAATGCCATATTCGACAGAGCTGAGAGAGACCGTGGTGCGCAAGGCATTGGCGCAGGAGAAGACCCAGGAAGAACTCGCCCGAGTCCATGGTGTGAGCAAGTCGTCCGTGCAACAGTGGGTGCGTAAGGCCCGACAGCGCGGAGAGATCGGTATGGTGCAAGGTGAGAGGCGAGCTCGAGACTGGAGTGCGGAGGAACGGTTGGCCGCGCTGGTCGAGACCCACGCGTTGAGCGAGGAGGAACTCGGGACGTGGTGCCGCCGCCACGGTTTACATAGCCACGAGCTGGCGCAGTGGCGCCGCGACGCGCTGGCCGGCACTGCGCCGGTGGGGGGTACCAATGAGGAACGTGCACAGAGCAAGCGGTTGCGCCAGGAGAACGCGGCGCTGCGCAAAGAGCTCAACCGCAAGGACAAGGCGCTGGCGGAGACGACAGCGCTGCTGGTGCTCCAAAAAAAAGCCCACCTTCTGTGGGGCGAGGACGAGGAGCGATGAGCACGCCGGAGCAACGCGCGAAGTTGCTCGAGCTGCTCGATGAGGCGGTGGCCGCCGGCGCGCGCCTGGTGCGCGCGTGCCAGGTGCTCGGATTGACCGCGCGCACGGTGCAGCGCTGGCGCCGCGGCGGCCTGGAGGACGGACGCCCCCGCGCGCAGCGCCCGTCCCCGGCCAACGCCCTGTCGCCCGAGGAGCGCGAACGTGCGCTGGCGCTGCTGTGCTCGCCCGAGTGGTGCGATCTCTCGCCCAAGCAGGTGGTGCCGCGCTTGGCCGACGAGGGGCTCTACATCGCCTCGGAGTCGACGCTGTACCGGTTGCTGCGCAAGGCGAAGCTGCTGCGCCACCGCGCAGCGAGTCGTCCAGCGAAGCGCCGCGAGCCACACCGCCACGAGGCAGACGCACCCAACCAAGTCTGGACCTGGGATATCAGCTACTTGGCGAGCACCGTGCGCGGCCAGTTCTACTACCTCTATCTCGTCGTTGATCTCTACAGCCGCAAGGTGGTCGGCTGGCAAGTGCACGAGAGCGAGGACACCGAACTCGCCGCCGCACTCATCACGGAAGCCTGCTACCAGGAGGGCGTCAGCCGGCAGCAGCTCATCCTGCATTCCGACAACGGCTCGCCGATGACGGGCGCGACCCTGCTCGCCACGCTCCAAGCGCTCGGAGTCACCCCGTCGTTCAGTCGCCCGCGGGTGAGCAACGACAACCCCTACTCGGAGTCGCTGTTCCGCACCGCGAAGTACCGACCGTGGTACCCGGAGCGCCCCTTCGCGAGCCTTGCCGAGGCGCGTGCGTGGGTGGAGCGATTCGTCGCCTGGTACAACCACGAGCATCGTCATAGCGCCATCCGCTTCGTGACCCCGCACCAACGTCATGCCGCCGAGGACCATGGGCTGCTGGCGCAAAGAGAAGTCGTGTACCGCGCCGCACGCGCTCGACGACCTGAGCGCTGGAGCGGGCACACGCGCAACTGGACGCCTATCGGCTCGGTCTGGCTCAACCCGCCGAACGCCAAGAGACGCTCGTTCACGGCATCGACCCTGAACGACGTCAACACATGAGATCCGGGGCGACAACTACCTTGACACTCACCGCACGGGGCGGAACGCAAAAGCCCCCCGCGCGAAGGTCCCGCCTTGCTGCAGGGGATCGTTGTGTGTGGGGTGTGCGGCGACCGCATGACCGTGCGTTACCACGTAACCGGTGGGCAGCTCGTTGCGCACTACATGTGCCAACGCCGCGGTATCGAAGCTGGCAAACCGATCTGCCAGCATGTCCCCGGCGCACAGATAGATGCGGCGGTCGGTCAACGTCTCATTGAGTCTCTCACGCCGCTGAATCTGGATGTCGCCCTCGCCGTTGAGCAGGAGCTACAGTCTCGGCTCGATGAGGCAGACACTTTGCGTCACCAACAGGTCGAACGTGCACGCTACGAAGCCGACTTGGCACGGCGACGTTACATGCGCGTCGACCCCGACAACCGCCTGGTCGCCGATTCACTGGAAGCGCAATGGAACGACAAGCTGCGTTCCGTGCAGGCCGCGGAACAAGAGTACGAACGCCATCGCCAAGCCGACCGGTGTGCATTGGACGAACAACAAAAAGCGGCGATACATGCGCTCGCGCTCGCGCACGACTTCCCACGTGTGTGGAACGACCCGGACACCCCGCCGCGCGAACGTAAACGCTTGCTCAGGTTGCTGATCGAGGACGTTACCCTCATCAAAGGTGAAACAATCAGCGTGCACATCCGCTTCAAGGGCGGCGCGACGCAAACGCAGACGTTAGGACGCCCGAAGAATGCCTGGCAGCTGCGCCACACAGATCCCCAAGTGATTGAGGCCATCGACGACCTGCTTAACCATCACACCGAGAAGCACATCGCCACCCGGCTCAACGAGCAGGGGCTACGCTCGGGAACCGGGAACCCATTCAACCGCCGCATCATTGCCAAGCTGCGGGACGCCTACGGCCTGAAGCCTCGCTACGACAGGCTACGAGACAAGGGCATGCTCACTAAACACGAAGTCGCCAAACAACTCGACGTCTCCGTTGATACTGTCAAGATCTGGCGTCGAGCACAGCGGTTGAAGGCCCACGCGTTCAACGATAAAGGCGAATATCTCTATGAGCCACTCGATCACGGCCGACCGACCAAATATGCTTGGCAGTGGTCCCAAAAACAGGCTCGAGCCCAGTCACTTGCAACCGATAGAACCAATGAGGTGCAGTATGAAACATGAGCATTCTGCCAAGGCAATCGTGGCGCCGTGATCACCTCCTCGATAGCCAGGCTCGCGATCCGTCGTTGCACGGTGTCACCATAGATGCTATCTCGGTCCCTCAACAAATAGCGTGGTGCGGTATCAGACGCAAACGCTTCCACGATCTGCTGGGCTGTCCATTGGGCAAACGGGTGTGCAGTCACATCG
>CAMYLH010000616.1 GCA_947259065.1 uncultured Desulfobacterales bacterium | reverse complement strand
CCGGGACCGAAGGGCAATTATATCGAAGTTAATTCTGCCTATATCCGAATGTTCGGATTTGACAATAAGGAAACGTTACTGTCGTTATATGCTTACGATCTTTATCAAAACCCGGATGATCGAGACAAATTCAGTAAAAAAATGCTCAAGGAAGGCGCTGTTAAAAATGAAGAAATTATGTTTAAAAGAAGGGACGGAACGCCGTTTTATGGGTCAGCCACAGCGGTGGCGGTAAAAAATGACGAGGGGCAAGTTAGGTACTATGACGGAATTTTAGAAGATATCACCGAACTGCGGCAAGCGAATGAAGAGGCCCGCAAGCGTCGGGAAGAGATCGCTCATTTGGGACGAGTGGCGACCATGGGTGAACTTTCCGCGTCCCTGGCGCATGAACTCAATCAACCCCTGACGGCAATCTTGAGTAACGCCCAGGCAGCGTTGCGGTTCATTGCCGGCGATTCACCGGATCTCGCTGAAATTCGTGATATACTCAATGATATCGTTGCGGACGACAGGCGAGCCGGCAATGTCATCCACCGGCTGCGATCGCTATTTAGAAAAGGCGAATTTGAGAAGGCCGCCGTAAACATTAACGATCTAATTCAAGAGGTCGTATCGCTGATAAACACCGAAGCGATGATAAGAAACGTCTCCATCGAAACAAGACTGGACCGAAGCCTTGCCCCGGTGCTGGGGGACAGAATCCATCTGCAACAGGTGATGATCAATTTCATCCTGAATGCCGCGGAGGCCATGTCGGACATCGACGATGCCCCTCGAGAGATCATCCTCTCAACCAGCAAAGCGGATCAAAAGAGGGCCAAGGTGGGTATCCGTGACTTCGGCAGCGGTATTATTGAGGATAAGCTCGATCAGATTATGGAGCCTTTCTACACCACCAAACCGGAAGGTATGGGAATGGGGCTATCAATTAATCGCTCAATTATCGAAGCGCATGCCGGCCGGTTTTGGGCTGAAAATAATCCGGACCGAGGCGCCACATTTTATTTTACTTTACCAATTTATGAGGAGGCCTAAATGACTCCGGCCGCCGCAACCGTATTTGTCGTCGATGATGATACGTCCGTGCGCACCGCGCTGAAAAGACTCATCCATTCGCTCGGGTTTAAAGTAAAAACCTTCGATTCAGCCCAAGCATTTCTAAAACAGGAACCTCATGACGGACCGGCATGTCTGGTTCTTGATGTTCGTATGCCGGGAATGAGCGGAATCGAACTTCAGCAACAATTGACAAAAGTCGGACTTGGCATGCCGATTGTCTTCATTACCGGGCACGGCAACATCCCGATGAGTGTTCAGGCCATGAAGGCCGGGGCGGTGGATTTTTTAGAAAAACCCTTTGAAGACCAAAAACTAATTGACGCCATCAATTTAGCAATTAAAAAAAACAAGGAATTTAGAACGGAACACGCCGAAATAAAAGATCTTCAGCGACGTGTTGATTCGTTAACGCCGCGGGAGCATGAAGTTTTTATTCTGGTGGTATCCGGGATGTTGAACAAACAGATCGCCTTTGATTTGGGCATGAGTGAAAAGACCGTCAAAGTTCACCGTGCCCGCGTGATGGATAAGATGAAGGCCAAATCACTGGCCGATTTGGTCCGCATGGCTGAGAAAGTCGGCCAATTTGAGAGCAAGCTCAAATCTATATTGGACTAAAGTCCTATACGGATTGGACCAAGGTCCAATTGTCTCGCCCCATTCTTTTCAATTATAATCCTGTCAAAATTAGGTGACGGCTATTCAAGCCTGAACGAGTATTATCCGATTTTTGATTCCACCCCCGAATTCAGACATGAAGACCGTATGGTTAAATAAAGGTGACCTGTGATCCAGAGCGGCCCAACTATTTGTGTTGTCGACGATGATCCATCGGTCTGCAAGGCATTGGGCAGGCTGATAAAGTCGGCTGGATTCAATGTGAAAACATACGGTTCGGCACAGAAATTTTTGGATGATGACCACACGAAGGAGGCTGACCTGCTGGTCCTTGACGTACGTATGCCCGGCATGAATGGACTGGAATTACAGAACCATTTGGCGGCTTCAGGCCGTGCAATCCCCATCGTGTTTATCACCGCCCATGAAAACGGCATGGCCAAGACAACAGCTATGGCGGCAGGGGCTGCGGCCTTTTTTCAAAAGCCCTTTGATGAAAAGGATCTATTGGGAGCCATTTACAAGGCGCTCAATCTAAACAGTCCCTAATTGGAAAATGCAAGCAAGGTAGGTGCTTACATGAAACTACACCAAAATGATATGTTTTTTTGGTGATTAGACTGGCCGCCGCGATGGCTTGGATTAAGCAGCGAACCGCAGAATAACGAATAACGAATTTCGAAGGATGCAATCGCTTCGCTAAATCTTTTTAAAAACAGACAGAATTCATTCATTCGACGTTCGATGTTGGACGTTGGATGTTCGACGTTCATCAGTTTCTTTTTCGATTTGACCGGCCGTCTTTTTGGGCGGCGGCTGGGCTAAAATACGAATAGTAGGGATCTTTTATCGCTAATTCATGTGAGAATTGTTGCTGCAAGTTCAGCATTTTCTAATCCCTATTGCTCCCATCAACCGCACTCGCAGATGAGCGCGATGACGAACAAAAATTTTTAATTATCGATTGCTGAAAGGAGGATTGGTCATGCACGAGGAAAAATCGGGACCGTCAAGGAGCACGTCCCAAGTGATCGGATTGTATTTGGGACCCGTGTTGTTTTTCATCAT
>CAMYLH010000615.1 GCA_947259065.1 uncultured Desulfobacterales bacterium | reverse complement strand
TTGGCAGCCGTCCAGGCCGAGGTGGCAGCCCAGGAACAGGCGCTCATCGAAGCCCGGGCCAACCGGGAATCAATTCACCTGCAACTGCTGCGGCTGCTCAATCCTGCGGGCCCCGAACTCTGGCAGCGCAAAGTTGATCTGATCCATCAGCCGACGTTGCCCGAGATCAAACTGGAAGACGTCGGGCTGCACGTGGATGTGTCGCGGCGCATGCGCCCGATTCTAAACGAAGCCCGGCTGGAGATTCTGCGCGGCGATCTGGAACTTGTCATAACCCGCAATGGTTTGCTGCCCCTAATGGATCTTTTTATCACCCTCGGCAAAAGCGGCTATGCCAATTCCTTTGGCGATTCCATTCGCCATATCAACAAAGACAATTATGACGCTCAGGCAGGCGTCCGATCTAACTATCCTATTTTAAACCGGGATGCAAAAGCCCTTCACCGGCGAGCGCTGCTGACGCGGGAACAGGCGCAAAAAGCCCTGGAAAACCTTTCACAGCTTGTGGAGGTCGACGTGCGAACCGCCTACATCGAAGTCAACCGTACCAAGCAGCAGATTGCGGCCTCATCGGTCACCCGTATGTTCGACGAGGAAAAACTCCGGACCGAAACCGAGAAACTGCGAGTGGGAAAATCTACCAGCTTTCTGGTGGCTCAAGCGCAGCGGGATCTGCTGGTCAGCCGAATTGCCGAGGTGAGAGCCCTGGCCAACTACCTCAAAGCCTTGATCGAACTTTACCGCCTGGACGGATCTCTGCTCGAGCGCCACGGAATTTCCGCCCCCGGTCGCGAACCGGTCAAACTGTCAAATAAATAATAATTTGTTGATAGGGTTTTAGTGGACGGTGAAGAAAAGATGAAACGCCGTTACACCTTTTCGGCAAACAGAGCAAGCCTTGAGAACCCGGCTAAGCCGAATAAATTCCTTAAAAAAAGGAGGAACTAAAATCATCGCCATTATGGCAACAATCAGTTGTATGTGGTCGGTTGTCCGTGGTCGTTAGACCACCTCCGGCCTTCACGCCTGTTTCCTCGCCAGCAGCACCCCCTCGATAAAACGATCGATGCCGCCGTCCAGCACATCGTTGACATTGCCCACATCCAGGTTGATGCGGTGGTCCTTTACCATCTGGTAGGGATGCAAAACGTAAGAGCGAATTTGACTGCCCCAGGCGATGTCTTCCTTGCTGTCATGCAACTCCTGCAGCTTGTCATCCTGTTTCTGTCTTTCCTGCTGGTAAAGGCGGGCTCTGAGCACCTTCATTGCCATTTCTTTGTTACGGTGTTGAGATTTTTCCTGCTGGCATTGCGCCACGATGCCACTGGGAAGATGGGTGATGCGGACGGCACTGCTGGTTTTGTTGACATGCTGCCCCCCTGCACCACTGGCCCTGTAGACATCTATTCGCAAATCCTTGTCGTCCATGTCGATTACGATTTCGCTGTCGAGTTCGGGGTAGACAAATACCGATGCAAAGGATGTGTGCCGCTTACCGCTGGCATTAAAGGGGGATATTCTAACCAAACGATGGACACCAGTTTCTGATTTCAGGTATCCGAAGGCATTTTCACCGCCGGCCGTAAAGGTGACACTTTTGATGCCGGCCTCGTCACCGGGTTGAAAATCTATCAACTCAAATTTGAATCCCCTGCGTTCGGTCCATCGGGAATACATTCTGAATAGCATCTCAGCCCAATCCTGGGCTTCGGTGCCTCCGGCCCCGGCATTGATGGAAACAATAGCATTTCTGGCGTCATCTTTGCCATCCAGCATGAGCTCAAGAGAAAATTGATCGATTTCTTCGTCAAGAGATTCTGCCTGCTGGGCCACTTCTTCAAGGGCTTCCGGGTCGGTTTCCTCCACAGCCAGATCCAGCAAAATTTGAGTTTCTTCCAGATCATTCCACAACTTTTTAAAACGATCGATCTTGTTAGAGAGATAAGTCCGTTCCTTTAAGATCGATTTGGAGTCTTCCGGGTTGTCCCAAAATCCATCTTTAGCGATAATACTTTCAATTTCAGCCAACCGTTTTTCTTTGTTAACAATGTCAAAGATAACTCCGCAGGTGTTCCATTTTTATTTTGAGCTCATCCAGATTCTGTTTTAATTCAATAGACATTCTGTTTTCCTCCTAATAAAGGGTTTGCCGGTTGTCCCGTCGGCCGGTTAGCCGGTTCAAGACCATGATTCATGGAATATTTAACCGGCCAACGGGCAATCGGGCGAACCGGTTAACCACAATTAGTTTTTTAATTTAAGCGCGAATTTGAAAATTTCAAGCAGCACAACCATCAATGCCGCAGCAAAGCATAAGCGGGCAAACAGGTCTCCGATGCGGGTGTAGACTGTTTTAATTTTCATTAAGGGGATCGACCGTACCAGGGCCGCATCCTGGAGCAGCGGGGTTGATGCTAAAACCCTGCCGGCCGGATCGATAAATCCGCTAATACCTGTATTGGCAGATCTTACCAAGGCGCGCCGGTTTTCCACTGCTCGGAAAATGGTCATGGAAAAATGCTGATAGGGGCCGCTGGTTTTGCCAAACCAGGCGTCATTGGTGATATTAATCAGCAATGACGCATTGTTTCTGGCCATGGCCCGGGACAACCCCGGAAAGATGATTTCGTAGCAAATTTGAACGCCTACATGCTCGGTCTTCCAGAGTAACGTTTTGCCCTCCATGCCGGCCTTAAAATCTCCCACCTGGGCCACCATTTTTCCCAGAAAAGGGAGCCATTTTTTAAAC
>CAMYLH010000614.1 GCA_947259065.1 uncultured Desulfobacterales bacterium | reverse complement strand
AAAGACCTGAACCTCGGGGATATAGGAACCCAGATGACCGGGAGATTGAAAGGCGAACTGAAGATTTCCCTTTTGCAGAAGTTTGGTGATCTCTCCCGAGGTGCCCAGCTCCCCATAAAAATGGATGTTGCAGTGAATCTGCCCGTTGGATTTATCCTCTATGATTTCTACGAACTTTTTGGCGTACTCATGTTGCATGCTGCCTTCGATTTCTTCCAGAGCCACTTGCCACAAATATTGAACTGCCACAGCTCGTCCGGTCAATCCAAAAATTAGAGCGAATACGACAAGTACCAAAATCAGCTCTGTTGTTCGTTTCATGTTTGACCTCCTTCCACAGCTGGTAAGGATATAAATCACTGCTTTCTGTCTTTGTTGAGTCTGTTTTGTATTATGCCAATATATTCATCAGAATTGATATTGCTTCCGGAAAGCAATGTAACCACCTTTTTGCCTTTCACATTAATTTTTTGATTTAAAAGCGCACCAACACCGACGGCAGCGGCGCCTTCTACGATCCCCCGATGTTTATCGAAAATATAAAACATCCCGTCTTTTATTTCCTCTTCAGAGATCAACAGGTGTTCGTCCGTAAATTTCTCCACCAACGACAATGTGTACCGATTGTCAAAGCCGATACCTCCCAAAAGCGAATCGGCAAGCGAATCTTTTTCCTCCACCGCCACAGGCCTGCCGGCTTTCAGGCTTTCCAGCATGGCCGGAGACTGCTCGAGGGAGACCCCCACGATATGAATGCCCGGATTGATGGATTTGGCAGCCATGGCGATTCCCGATAATAGGCCGCCGCCGGATAGTTGGATCAGCAGGATATCGGTATCGGGAAGCTTTGCCAGAATTTCGAGAGCGATGGTTCCCTGGCCTGCGATAATCAACGGATCGTCAAAGGGAACCACCGGGACAAGTCCACGGGAGGCCATCAGCTGTTGATAATTCTTTTCCGCTTCATCCTGTGATTGGCCCTTTAAAGAAACTTCCGCCCCAAGCGCCTTGATCATCTCTACCCGGTAAGAAGCAACATGCTCCGAAAGGCATACCACCGCTTTGATACCGATTTTTCCGGCCACATAGGCCACCGCTTTGCCGTGATTGCCCGTCGAAAAAGTAACGACGCCTCTTTTCTTTTCTTCATCGCTAAGCGATAATACTTTATTGGCAGCTCCTCTGACTTTAAAGGCCCCGGTGTTCTGCAGGCATTCCAGTTTTAGATGAACCGCTCGTGCACCGGTTTTTTCCGCCAAATCGGTAGATGTCGCCAGCGGTGTCTGAAGAATCATCGGTTTGATTCGGGCATGGGCTCGATAGACATCATGCAGTGTCGGTATGGGTGTCATATAGCCCCCTGTAAAGGTCTGCACCTCATTCTTGACATCAAAAAACTCGCCTTTTCTATCTCCGGGTAACGAAGACTGAGGTCGGAGAACGGCGTAATACTTTATCAGCCGTACTCCCCATGACAACTTTTTTCAAATCCGACTTGCCATGCGAACCGGCGAACACGAGATCATAATTTCCGTTTTCAATCTCATAAAGGCAGCTGATATAAGGTGTTCCTTTTCGAATTTTGCGTTTATACCCGATTTCCGCCAGTTCGGGGATAGCTGCTTCCATTTTGTCAAACTGCTCCTCAGCATGTTTTTCAAGCTTCCGCTCCAAATTATGATATTCGGAATCCGATAGCACATAGGTCAAATTGAGTATATCACGAACAACATTCAGGATAGTCAGACGCGAATTATATTTTTTCGCAAAATCGATTCCCGCTTTAACCGCTTCATTGGAATTTTTAGAAAAGTCGGTCAATATAAGCACATTTTGATATTCCATGGGTAGCTCCTTCTTTTCACAATCAAACACTATCCACCCATTGCTAAATTGGGCAAAAACAGAGCGATTTGAGGAAAGGTAATCAGGATAATCGTCGCCAAGATAAGAATCAGTAAAAACGGCAACGCGTGGCCGATCACCTCAAGGTACGGTCGCCGGAATATGAGCTGGGCGGTGAAAATGTCGCAGCCAAAAGGCGGTGTCGCCGAACCGACCGCCGCCTGTAAGGTCACCAACGTTCCCAGCAGAATGGGATTCACCCCTGCCCCGACCACGTAGGGCTGAAAAACCGGACTCAGGATGAATATGGCCACGATGGGGTCGACAAACATACAGGCGACAAAGTAAACAACCACAATGATCCCAATCACCCATAGCATCGACGGATCGGGGCCGAACAGCGGCGGCAGAAGCTGCTGAGGGATCTGCAAGAAACCGATTAAAAATGAAAATGCCTGGCCGGCGCCAACCAGAATAAAGACAACCCCGGTAATCACACCGGTTTGTAAAAAAGCGTCGACAATTCTTTGAAACGTTATGGCTCTATAGACGATGGTCTCCAAAATCAATGCATATAGTACGGCAGCTGCGGCGGCTTCCGTCGGGCTGAAAACCCCGGCATAAATACCGCCGACGATGATCACCGGAAACCCCAGGACCGGAAGCCCGTCCTTGATCGCGGATATCCGCTCACCCCAGCTGGCCTTGGGAAGGGTCGGAATCTTTTTTATCTTGGAATAGGCGTAGCAGTATATGGAGAACATCAACAGAATCATCAGGCCCGGAAAAACACCGGACAGAAAGAGCATCCCGATAGAGGTGCTGGTGGCCACCCCGTAAACGATAAAGCCGATGCTGGGAGGGATGAGAAAAGCAATATCACTGGAGTTGATAATCAGGCCCA
>CAMYLH010000613.1 GCA_947259065.1 uncultured Desulfobacterales bacterium | reverse complement strand
TGTGTCCCTGGGATACCTATCCGTGCAACCCTGGGTATCTCCCAGACTGCCTGCCAATCATATCGTCCACTATGCCGGCACCCATCGCTGGGATATTGCCGGACGGATCGCCAATGCACCGCGAAAATTCAGTAACCGCACACGATTTCATATACAGGTGACTTCCCTTGGCGGTGATGGGCAAACGCGTCATGTCTGTGGAAAGCTGCGTGTGACCGCTATCGGCGATATTCCGGATCTTTCCGTTGGCGATTGGGTCCAACTGAAAAGTCGAATCAGGTCCCTGACCAATTTTAAAAACCCAGGTGGATTTGATTACAAGCAATATATGGCCTTTAAAGGCATTCGGGCAACCGCATACACTAAAGGAGATGGGCTTGTTGTTGTCGACAAACATCCGGTGGGTGGATTTAATCAAATTATTGAGAGCGCTCGCAGCACATTTGCCGCTTTGATTGATAAATCCGGGCACACCCAGGCCCAGGGGGTTCTTAAAGCACTCATTGTCGGAGATCGATCCCAGATTTCTCCTAAAGCCAGGCAAGACTTTAATCGGGCCGGGGTGGGACATCTGCTGGCGATCTCAGGGCTTCATATCGGCATTGTGGCGACGGTGGCCTTTGTCCTTTTTCGCTGGCTGACGGCGCGATTCAAACTTTTTTTACGGCGGGCATGGACGTGCAAAGGCGCGGCTCTTTTATCGCTGTTGCCGGTATTCACCTATGGGATGATTGCGGGTTTTACGCCCTCTACCCAGCGTGCCGTCATTATGATCGCAGTATTTTTATTGACCTTTTTATTTGAAAGGGAACAGGATCCCTTAAACACGCTGGGCCTGGCTGCCTTGGTGATTCTGGTTGCAGACCCAACGTCTTTTTTTTCCATATCCTTCCAGCTTTCATTTACGGCCGTATTCGCCATCATATGCGGATTTTCCTGGGTGCAAAAACGGATAGCAGTACCCAAAGCCCTGATCAAAGGCGGCTGGTGGTCACGTGTTATCAGCAAACTGATTTCTTTTTTCCTGGTCTCTTTTTTTGCTGTATGTGGCACTCTGCCTCTGGTCGCCGCTTACTTTAATCAGATATCTCTGGTCGGGCTTGTCGCCAATTTCATCATGGTGCCATTGATTGGATTCCTTGCTATCCCATTAGGGCTGGTGGCTCTATTCGTGTCGCCGTTGAGCAAGACTGCGGCCGTATGGTTTATTCAGGCCGGCAGTGCAATCTTGACGCTCGCTTTAGAGGGGATGCAGTTTTTTGCTGATTTGCCCTTCGCCGCGATTAAAACCTTTACACCAAGCCTGCTTGAAATCGGATGCTTTTACATTTTGTGCTGGGCTTTGCTGAATTTGCACCGGCAACCGGGCTTTGTAGCTTTGAATCCCCGCAACGGCGCAGCAGCTGCATCAAAGTCCGGCACAAGCCATTTTGAGATTTCGCTTTGCGGCGTCAAATCTGGCCTTAGAAAATTCCAGGACACCTTCCGAAGTTTGAAGTTAAACAGGTTTTCGCAAAACGATCTGGCAATAGCAGCCTTGGTTCTGGTCCTCGTTATACTGGCCGCCGATACGGGTTATTGGTTGTATCAGCGGTTTGGCTCCACAGATCTAAGGGTTACCGTCATCGATGTCGGCCATGGCAGCGCCTCTTTGCTGGAATTTCCCGGTGGCTATACCATGCTGATCGATGGCGGCGGTTTCGCGGATAACTCTGCTTTTGATGTTGGCGCAGCCATTGTTGCACCGCTTTTATGGCGGAAGAAAATTCGAACCGTTGATACTCTGATTCTCTCCCATCCGAACAGCGATCACCTCAATGGACTGATTTACATCGCCAGGCACTTTCAGGTAAAAAAAGTACATACGAATAATGAAGTACGAAATACATTGGGATACCAAAACTTTATGGAGGTTATCGCGAAGAAGAAGATTGATTTGCCTTCATTTGCGGATATGCCGCGAAGCCATTTGATCAATGGTGTCAAACTGGATTTTCTATATCCTCCCCGGAGCTTTTTAAAGCGTATCGACAAGGAGAAGTGGCGCAATACCAATAACAATTCCCTGGTTGTGAAGGCATCAATGGGATCAACTTCTTTTCTTTTCCCCGGAGATATCATGGCAGCGGCGGAAAAAGAGCTTGTCGGCCTAGCCGGCAGGGAATTGAAAAGTACCGTTCTAATTGCGCCTCACCACGGCAGCCGGTCGTCGAACAGCACGGTTTTTCTTGGGGAAGTTAATCCTGAAGTGATCGTCATATCTTCCGGTCGTCAAAGCCGATTTAAATTGCCAGATCCCACCATTTTAAAAAAATATCAACATCACGGATACTCGGTTTTTCGCACCGACATTAACGGGGCAGTTTTTCTGTCAACAGACGGCCAACAGCTTGAGATCAAACCATTCATTGCATTTTGAGGATCCAAATCTACAACATCTGTGTCAAGTACACTTGAAATACAGATATCGTTGATTGGTTGATTAGTTGATTGGTTAAGTGGTTGTAAATATGGGTTTATCCCATATTCTCAAAATAATTGGACTCTTCTTGTTTCAACAATCGTAACATTCTAAAATTATGATTATAATTTACCTAATCAACCATTCAACCAGTAAACTATTCAACCAAGTCTGAAATAATAAAAAATTTTAATTTTTCTGACCATGAAGAAACTAGTTAGTTCGCTTCGCTCACAATTGGAATAGTGGAATGTTGGAATCTTGGAATGATGGATTTAAAGAAACCAGTATT
>CAMYLH010000612.1 GCA_947259065.1 uncultured Desulfobacterales bacterium | reverse complement strand
CGATGTTATGGACGAGCCCGATTTGCGGATTGTCCACCTGAATGTCTCCGGCTTCTTCCCTGAGCTGCAGAACAATGGTCCGGATCTGGGATCCGCCGGTGGCTCCGATCGGATGACCTTTGGACAGCAAGCCACCGTCCACATTTACCGGGATGCTGCCTTCCTTATAGGTTTCTTTGCTTTTAATCAGTTCTTTGCCTTGCCCCGGGGCTGCGAAGCCAAGATCTTCATAGGCCATCATTTCCGCGATGGTGAAACAGTCATGGACTTCGGCGACATCGATGTCGGCGGCGGTGACACCTGCCATCTTATAGGCCTGCTTGCCGGCCTCCTGGGCCACGGTAAGGCCCGAAAATAAATCTCTGCCGGCAAGATTGACACTGGTTGTGGCGGCCCCCAAGCCCAAGATCCAAACCGGCTTTTTACAAAAGGATTTTGCTTTTTCTTCGCTGGCAACAATGATGCACGAACTGCCGTCGGCGTTGGCACAGCAGTCGCCGACGCGCAGCGGACTGGCCACCGGGCCGGACATGCGATTTTCCGGATCCGAGAACATCTCGAATGTGACCGGCTTGCGGTAGACGGCTTTTTCATTCAATTGTCCGTAAGTGGCGGCTTTTACCCGGATCCTGGCGAGGTCATCGAGGGAGGTGCCGTATTTTTCCATGTGGCCGCGGGCATACATGGCATAGTAGGCCGGCATCATGGTGCCGAACGGGCTTTCCCATTGAATGTCGGCCCCACGGCCCATACGTTCCTGGGATTCGGAAGACGAAATTTCCGACATTTTCTGAAATCCGAGGACGGCGACGACATCGTGAAGTCCTGATTTTACCAGGGCGTATGCCAACCTCAGGCCCATGCTGCTCGATGAGCATAGGCTTTCCACATAGAATGTCGGTTGCGGATTGAGACCCAGATACTCGGCGAACACACCGGCCGGGGATCGCTGTTTGTCGTACTCGGGCGCAGAACAAATGACAGAGGCGCCAACATCTGTCGTCGCAATTTGAGCATCCTGCATGGCCTCTTTAAACCCCTCGAATGCCATCTCGCGGATTGAACCGGGATATGAGCGAACAAACGTGCTCTGACCGACTCCGATGATTGCTACTTTCCCCATGAATAGTCTCCTAACCTAGTTTATAGCTAGCAAGCAAAATATCTAACCTGGGCAGATCAAAAATTCCAAATATGAAATGATTCGATCTGCTCACCACCCTGAGCCCAGTCGAAGGGCAAATCCGAAATTAAAATGATTGAAATCCTTAATTCGTCATTCGTCATTCGACAATCGTCATTTAAATATATTGTCCGCCATCTATCTTAATCACTTCACCCGTAATGTGTCTGGCTTTATCGGATGCCAGAAACGCTACCAGGTTTGCCAAATCTTCAGGCTGCCCGACCCGTTTGAGGGCACTTTCACCCATTGCCAGGTCAATAATCTTGTCTCTGGCCTCGCTTTCTTTCAGCATGGCAGTTTCAATCAGCCCAGGGGCGACGGCATTGACATTTACCCCGAAAGCACCCAACTCCTTTGCCAGTGCCTTGGTAAATCCGATGATGCCGGCTTTGGAGGCCGAGTAGTTGGTTTGACCGAATTTGCCGCGTAGTCCGTTAATGGAGGTAATATTGATGATTTTGCCGTATTTTTGATCCTTGAAAACGGGAGCGACCTGGCGGGTAAAATTGAAGTATCCTTTGAGGTTAACCTCCAGAACCCGATCCCATTGTTCTTCAGACATTTTCCAGGATACGCCGTCCCAATTCATCCCGGCATTGTTTACCAGGATTTCGAGACTGCCGAATGCTTCTATGGCAGCTTTGACGACCCGCTCGGCATCGGCAAAAGAGGCAATATCGCATTGCAGCGCCAGGGCTTTACGGCCCATCTGTTCAATTTCTTCAGCATATTTCCTTGCTTCGGCTTCGTGTTTGCGGTAGGTGAGGCAGATATTGGCCCCTTCCCGGGCCAGTTCAAGGGCGGCGGCGGCTCCGATTCCTTGGGATCCACCGGTGACTAACGAATTTTTTCCTGCCAGCAGCATTTTTTCCTCCATGGTTTGGCTTCAAAGTCTTGCAGATATTGACTGTTGATTTATTCTTTGGGTTTTGCCAGCACCGCCGCCATGAATTCGGCGTCAAATGCTTCACCCCTGGCCTGACGTCTGCGAAATTCGATGAAATCAATCACATCCTGACCGGTAATTTTTTTGGTATTGAAAGCGTTAAACCCGAGATACGCTTCCGAGTTCATATTCGCAGCCAGCCAGTGACGGTTGATGGTTTTGGCTTGATCCCAGAAAAATTTCTTTTTCAGCCGGATGCCTTCCACGCTTTTTATAAGACATCCAGGAAACAGGTTGGTATATGTCCACAGAATTTTATTGACTTCGGCGTCCAGGAGTTCAAAGTCAGTCGTTGCCGTTTTGACAAATTCGCGGGCTTGTTTGGCATCATCCCCGGTTTTAAATTCACCGTATACAATTTCGCCGTCGTCGACATATTTGTCCGTAATAACGGCGGGATTGCGCAGCCATTTGCCGTTATCCTCAATGACCGGTACACATTTGGAAATGAGTCCCAGCTGTTTCATTTTATAAGCACTCCACATCTCGCAGGAGACGCAGTTCCACATGGCCAGTTCCATGGGCAGCATCCAGGGAAGAAAATCCGAACTGCCTCCGTCCGGCGCGGAGCCATGTCGTGGTCCCGCCTGACCGAATATGGCCAGGTCACTCGAAACCGTAG
>CAMYLH010000611.1 GCA_947259065.1 uncultured Desulfobacterales bacterium | reverse complement strand
AGGCATCAGCAGCCGCACTTTCACCGACAGAGAAGAACTCCTTGCAGCCCTTGATGATGGTCGGCTGGATGCAGTGGTCTCCGACGATGCAATCTTGAGATACAAGATCAAAGAAGCCCAAGCGAAAGGAAGTTATGAATCGCTTTCGGTCCTTCCATTCGTGTTCGAAAAACAAAATTACGCCTTCGCACTACCGGATGAAAGTCCACACATGGAAGCGTTGAATCAAGCTTTGTTGTCTACACGCGATAGCTCTGAGTGGAGCGTGGAGCTTGTCAAATACATCGGGAAAGAATAGAGAGATATCGCGATTTTGTGTTTTTGGCGAAATCTGGTACTCTCCAACAACGTTAGAATTATCAGTGGCCATAAAAATTGATGATATCATCATTTCCGGTTCTCTGAGCTGAAATGATGTTGCTGCTATTTACTTTAACATTTTAAGAACCAGAATTTTTATGATATCCATTTGATATATAACATTTTCAGTAAGTTACGATATTGGCAAGAGTACATGCATTCGGAACTTCGTCAAATTTGGGTTGTGTTTTGAGCGTATCAGAAATTTAGCCGAGACTTAGATCATTACAATGTGTTTCGTTGCTTTTATTTTATTCGCCGTGTTATAGAATTACTCCATACATTTTGAAGCTATTTTACAGGTATAAGGAGATTAAAATCATAGAAGAAGTCAGTGTGAAGACTCAGATGAATAAAATTCGTTGCCTTGAAAAAGGATTTATGGCAACGCATTTAACAAATATTGGTGCCAAGATTAGGAGTATTCGAAAAGCTGAACGAAAAAAGGGAAGAGGGGTTTACAATAGCAATTAACCGAGGAGAAGTTCGCGAGATTGAAATCATAAAATACGACATGAAATATGGGTTACGATGTACGGTGGAGGGGTCCAAAGTTCGCAGATCGGCTATTTTATTTATTCTACAAAGGAAGGAGAAAAGATGAAGGTCGTAAAACTGTCCATGATTGTTTTGCTCGTGCTCGCTACAGTTCGACTCAGTGAGGCTGCCGAGGAAACCAAACCGAAAGAAGACAAGCGCTTTAGCGACGAACTTAGTTTTTCCCTGGTCAATACGACCGGCAACTCCGATACTCTGGCATTGGCCGGTAAAAATGATATGAAATACAAGTTTACCGACAAGTGGACCGGTTCCTGGGTGGCTGGCGCACTCTACAACAAAAGCGACGGCGAAAAAACTGCGGAAAAATATATTACCGATCTGCGTGCCGACTATGCCATCAGCGAGCGCTGGTATGCCTTCGGCTTGGGCAGCTGGCTGCGGGACAAATTTGCTGGCTTTGACAACCGATATGGAATAGGCCCTGGTATTGGCTACAAATTTCTGATCGGTCCCCAACATTTTCTGCTGGGCGAGGCCGGTTTGAATTATGCCTATGAAGACTATACGGAATCCGATGAAGACAGTGAACAGTTTCTGGAAGGGCGCCTTTACGGCAAATACGAATGGGCGTTTACGGATAAAACCAAATTTTCTCAGGGGCTGGAATACCTGCAGAGTTTCAAAGACAGCAGCACTTGGAAATTGAATTCCGAGACGGCCCTCATATCCGCGATCACGGATATTGTGGCTCTGAAAGTTTCATATTCAGTATTTTACAATAACGATCCACGTCCCAGTGATCTGGACGAGACCGACACAATTCTGGCAACCTCCATAGTTGTCAGCTACTGATCCTAATCAATCAGATTCATAAATTTTATTGACGCAAAATTGAGCTTTTAGGCAGCTTTGGGCCGTAATCTCTGGTTTGCCAATTGCTCCTTTTTTTCAAATATGTCTGGAGCAATAACTATCAATGGTTCAAGGTCATGTTATCTGCTATATATTTGAACATTTGACATCACCTAAATTTTTATGATATCCGCTTGAAATCATACATTTTCAGTAAGTTATGATCATGGAAAGAAAGCGCAGGTTTTAGCATTCTTTAAATTTTTTTTGATTATATTGACAAATCTGTATTTTCCTGATGTTGTTCATGCTGCAATTTAACACCAGATACAATTAAAACGATACCAGGTGAGTAAAAATGAAGAGCCGATTCCTCTACATCATCCTATCGCTTATTTTAGTGATTTTAATCACTCCGTACCTTGATTCTGCCGGAAAGACGGGTCACATAACCGCAACATTGCTTGCAATCATGATTCCTTTCAGCAGTTTCTATGCTTTAACTGCGGATAGGAAGCGAGCGATTATCATTCTCTTTATCGCTGCTCCTTTTGTTATATTTGATGTTATGAGCATGTGGTTCGCAAATCGCTATATGACAATTGCTGCAATTAGTTTTGCAATAGTTTTATATTTTTATATTATAGCCTTATTAGTGAGCAATCTGTTATCTTACAGAGTGGTAACAGCTGACTTGATATATTGCGCTATTTCCACTTATTTTTTGATCGCAATCATGTGGTCTGGCATCTATATGGTTCTGGAGCATATTTCACCCGGTTCGTTTTCAGGAATATCTGACCCTGGAGATTTTCTTTATTTCAGTTTTGTCACTCTAACCACGGTGGGATTCGGTGATATTTCGCCCCAATCAATACTTGGCAAACGGCTCGTGATATTCGAAGCTGCCATGGGAGGTATTTATTTGGCAATTATTATTGCAATGATCGTGGGAAGATATATGTCAATGAAAGATATACAAGATTCTGAAAACGAAATTAACCCTAAAAATTAAACTTCATTTTGCTGATACTGTAAACCTAC
>CAMYLH010000610.1 GCA_947259065.1 uncultured Desulfobacterales bacterium | reverse complement strand
AAGTTTCATAAGAGAGGTTTGGTACAGGCTCATGTCGAATTTGAACCGATGAATTTTGAGCGCGGATCTGCCGCGCTGGTGCTTAGGCACGGTGGGAAGAAAAACGCGTGAGAAAAAACGAATGACTAAAGTGATCTAAATTGCCTAAAATGACTAAAATTAAGGAAACGCTACGCTCTATCTGTTTTTATAAAATTGACAGAATACCACAATTTTATATCATTTTAGTTCATTTTAAATTTTAGCTCATTTTCTTAGTTGAAATTACAACCTTTAAAATTCGAATGAAATATAGCGCTGAACCTTGAGCCCTAAGCCTTGAGCCTTGAACCCTGAGCCCTAATCCCTTCAACCTATATTATCGCCACGGAGCCCAAACATGAAAATCACGGCATTAGAGCTGTTTCACATTTCCATACCCTTTGCCAAACCGTATAAATTATCCCGGGTATACGGTACGCGCTATGATGCCGAAGCCGTCATCTTAAAAGTTCACACGGATAAGGGAATTGTCGGTCTGGGTGAGGCCGACCCGCTAAATCCATTTTCCGAGGAAACTCCCGCCACCGTGATGGTCGTAACCCGAGACCATCTTGCTCCTCAGCTGATGGGTCAGAACCCAAGCCATATTAGCGCTATAGAATCCAATCTGGATGTGATGGTACATGGGAATTTGCTGGCCCGGGGAGCGGTTAATATGGCGCTATTTGATATTGTCGGTAAAGCCAACGACATTCCGGCCCACATGTTACTGGGAGGGCTGCATCAATCAAAATTGAAGCTGCTATCCCCTATCGGGAGCGGCACACCTGAAGAGGATGCGGCTTCAATCCAACAGCAAATCGAGGACGGATACAAAACGGTCATGATCAAAATGGGTGCCCTGCCGATCGCTGATGAAATTCAACGCATGATCGCTGCCCGGGAAAAGTTCATTGGCCGGATAAAAATTATTGTCGATGCCAACCAGGGCTGGACGGTGGCTGAAACTTTGGAATTCTTTGACGGCATCGGCAGCAGTCGCCCGGATTTAGTTGAACAGCCGATCGACCGTCACGACATCAGCGGGCTCAAGCGTATTCATCGTCGGGCACCCTGCCTGCTGAGTGCGGATGAAGGCGTGGCTTCCGTTCAAGAGGCCGCCGCCTTGATCCGCGCCCAGGCTGTGGATGCGTTCAGCATCAAAGTATCCAAAAACGGCGGATTAAGCAAAGCTATAAAAATTGCAGCGACGGCCGATGCTTTTGGCCTCAAAATCTTGATGAACAGCATGCTCGAGTTCGGCATCACCCAGGCTGCCTCTTTGCAGTTAGGCTGCGTGCTGCCTAACTTGCTGGACATGGGGCATGCCTACATGTCGGTGCTCAGAATGTCGGACGACATCACCGACTTTGGTCAGAACATCTCCCGGGGCGTGGTCACGGTCCCATCGAGCGCCGGCCTGGGCGTTCGCCTGAATGAAAAGAAACTAAAAAAATACACCAAGGACTATCTGAAAATTGAGTGAAAAAAAAGATTAGAAACTATTTAGCCACGAAGACACGAAGGCACAAAGAAAACAATATTTTAACCTTTGTGGCTTAGTGCCTTAGTGGCTGAACTATTTGTATCAAAGGAAACAGTTCATGACAAAATCAGTAAAACGTCCCAGGTTTGCTGTCCTGGGAACCGGTAACTCAGGGCAGGCTTATGCCGCCGACATCTCTCTTAAAGGATTTTCCGTCAATCTGGCCGAGGTGCCCGAGTTTGAGGATAATCTTCGTGCCATTGAAAAAAAAGGAGGTATTGATATATCCGGTGACGCCGGCAACGGGTTTGCGAAATTGAATATGATCACCACCGATTTGAAAGAAGCCGTCAGGGGCGTTGACGTTATCATCATCGGCGGCTCGGCATATGCCCATGAACCCTTTAGCAAAGCACTGGCCAACCATTTCGAAGACGGACAGTTTATCCTCTTCACTTCCAATTTCGGGGCGCTGAGATTTAAAAAATGGATGCACGAATCCGGCGTGACCACCCGGGTGACGCCGGTGGAGACCATGTCATTACTTTATGCCACCCGCGCCTCCGAGCCTGGCGTGGTTGCTTGCTTCGGCATTAAAAACCAACTGCCGGCAGCCGCTTTACCGGCCCGCCGGACAAGCGAGTTTTTAAACCTGATTCATCCCGTGTTCCCTCAGTTTATTGCGGCTGAAAATGTCTGGACGACCAGCATCAATAACTTGAACCCCATCGTTCATCCTCCCATGGTATTGTTTAATGCCGGACGGATAGAAGCGACCGGCGGTAAAGGCTGGAACCTCTATGCGGATGGCGCCACCGAGTCGGTATGCAAAGTGATGCTGGGGATGGACGCCGAACGTATGTCGCTGCTCAAAAAGATCAGCAGCGATGGGATTCCTTTTAAAAATGCATTTGAAAACCTCTATGCGCAATATTCCCTGGATAAAAAAACGTTATCCGAAACCCTGCGGCAAAGCCCGATACACGGCGATCCAGCCTTCCCGGCACCTTCCTCCATCAACACCCGCTACTTAACCGAGGATCTGCCTTTTGGACTGTCACCCTGGTCGTCGATCGGCTGCATGTGGGACGTGCCAACGCCTAAGGTGGATGCCGTCATCCAGATTGCTTCGATCATGACGGATGTGGACTACCTCTCAGAAGGCCTTACGATTGATGATTTGGGGATCAAGGGGATGACCCCGCAAGATGTCAGGGCGCTGATTAGTTAGCAAGTTTGCAACGATCGAAGGCTTCTGT
>CAMYLH010000609.1 GCA_947259065.1 uncultured Desulfobacterales bacterium | reverse complement strand
ACCAGGGTCAAACCATCCAGATCGGAAACACGCCAGTTCATCGGCGGATCTGAAGAAAGCCCGGTTTCAGCGGCAAATATATGGCTTGTCAGGTCTTCAAAGCATTCCTCGATGGAATTAAATCCGGATTTTGAACCTAAAAGCGAAAACCATGGTGTCCATATATGCGCCGGAATTAAAAAAGCCTGATCGGATGTTTCCAGTAAAATTTCCAGGAGGTTGCGAGCATCCAGTCCCAAAATTGGCCTTCCGTCGGATTTAATGTTTCCGATACGATCCAGTTTAGCGCTGAATTTCTTGGCAACCGCCAGATCCGGTACCAGAACCAGGTTATGATTTTTTCTGGTTTTATCATTTTTTTTATATATATTGCTTATTTCCGTGGACAATATAAAGCGAACCAAATTACGGCAGCATGTCGGAACCTGCTCATCGCATGCTCTGGCAATCTCCTCTTTCAGTTTGAAAAGACCCTCTTCAGCGGGTTCCAGTTTTTGACAGATTTCCGAAAACCACTGCGGATAGGTGAAATCACCGGTTCCAACCACCGTAATTCCTTTTAACTGAGCAGCAATATACAAATTTTCAAGATCCAAATTTTTGGCAGTGGCTCTGGAAAATTTTGAATGAATGTGTAAATCGGCAATGAATTTCATATACTTCCCATAGCATTTTTAAGAAATTAAATTAACCGGAAAATTAGCTTGTAACCTAGGCCTAAACACGCTATATATTTATTTTTAATGGTTTTCAACACCATATATTGTATATCACCGCAAATACAATCAATCAGAAAATAAGTGGGTTTATTCGTAAAAGTTCAGCCACCAAGACACGAAGGCACAAAAAAATAGAATTATATTATAACATTTGTGGTTTAGTGCCTTAGTGGCTAAGACTATTACGTTAATTTTAAAAATCATATAAATTCCGACATTTTCCATCATGAGTCTTTTTTCCAGTTCTGCATCGATTACCCGTTACAATGTCCACGGAAAAATAGAACCGCCGATTCTTGAAACCGTTGCCAATGGTTTAACAAAAAATACCATTTCGGATATAGACAACCAAATTTCAGAAATAACTGTGGGTTGGACATCTTTTGAAAAACCATTTCAGCCCGATTTTAGTGGATCTTTATTTGTTTACGGTAACTATTTTGTATTTTCCCTACGAATCGACAAAAAGAATATTGCACCCAAGATTTTAAAAAAACATTATACCGTCGAAGCCGCCAAACGCCTGGCTGACAGCGGACGTGAATATTTATCCAAAACCGAAAAAAAAATGATTAAAGATCATGTTATCAATGCGCTAAGCTTACGCATTCCTGCGACTCCGAATATATATGATTTGGTATGGAATTACGAAGAATCAAGTGTGTGGTTTTTTTCCAATCTAAAAGCGGCCAATGAGGAATTGGAAACTCTTTTCTCAAAATCTTTTAGCCTGTCGTTGATACGAATATTTCCTTATACAGCGGCTTATTTATCTGCAGATCTTTCTGATTCACAACGTGATGAACTTCAGCAAATATCTCCGACTCATGTATTTAACCCAGGTTGAGCGGTTCAACGTTCACGCCCGCCCTGGTGCGACGGCCGGCATCAAGGAGGTCAACTCTCTGCTATTAAAAACATCTGCCGTGGATACAACTTCTTGAAATCAGGTCTGGGCCAGACCTGGCATTTCAAGATGTGGCAATGGAAACCCAATTCCATATGATGTGAAAGCAATTTCAGAGACACATCCCGTCGCACCAGGGCGGGCTTAAACCCTGAACTCAGAACCAAATTTATATCATTATGTTAGATGTTGCTGTTGCCTACAATCGCTATCAATTTTTAGGGGAGGAATTTCTGACCTGGCTTTGGTATGTTATCGAAAAAGATCAACATCTAATTAAAAAATTTGATAATGACTTTGTTGCCCTGGAAATCGGAAATCGTATCGTATTTGAAAATCGCCGAAAAGAATCCGGAGAGCGTATTACCATTAAGGGAGATGGGGCCAGTTTAGAGGAAGGTATTCTGACATTACAAAAAGGTGCATTGGTCACTGAACTCAATGTGGTGTACAAATCGGCTGAATTAACATGGCAGTTTACCCTCAAAGGTGAAAGTTTGAATGTCAGTAGTTTAAATATTCCGAACACCGGTTTGCCGGAATCCGATGAAGATCTTGAGGGATTTGTTCTCGAAAAAATATTTCTTTATGATAAAATATTGAATTTTTTAGAAAATATTTTTTTTCACTTTGTCAAATTAAGATTATCAAATAGATGGCAACATAAAATGGTTCCAAAAATCAGAAACTGGATACAGTCGGCATGAAACATATTTTTATTTGAACATTGTGTTTGTCAATAAAATATACATATTATGTTGATAACTTTGTCTTTCTGAACAGTCTTTTTTTTCCTGTCAATAACATGTATCTTTTCAGTACCGTATTGCTTAAGTTTTAAGCATCGATTAATTGATAAATTAATATTATTTCAAAATGTTATAAAGTTATCAGTCTTATTAACAATACATTGTTATTATTGTAGTTATTTATTTAATAAATAATATTTATTAAGGAAATGACATATGAAGGCTACCATCAATAAAAATGATATTTTACCAATTCTTTCTAAAATTCAGGGATTAGCCGGACGTAAAACCAATCTTGCTATTACCACCAGTATTTTAATTCAAACGGAAGAATCCGGTATTTCCATTGCTGCAACCGATCTCGAAACCGGTTTTGAAGGTTTTTATCCTGCAAAA
>CAMYLH010000608.1 GCA_947259065.1 uncultured Desulfobacterales bacterium | reverse complement strand
CAACTGGATCGCCCGTCCAAGATTGCGCTGTCCCAGGCCTTTCTGACCAAAACGGTTGATAATTTCCGGATCCTGGTTAAGGGTGTCGATGACTTCGGCCAAAGTTTTGATGCTTTTTTCGCCGGCGACCTCTCCGGCAGAAAGTTTCATGGTTTCGACCGGCGTCAATTTTTCTGAGCGCGGCAGACGTGATAAAACAACGGCAATGGAGGTCGCATAATTTAAATTGGGGTCCTGGTGCAGATTTTCCCCGGTTAAGGTCGTCCGGGTTTCGCTTCCGATGGTGTAATCCGTGAGGTCTTTTTGCAGCTTGTAATTGGTGTTGTGCGACACGTAGCAAATGCGGCAACGGTCAACAATGGGAGCCTCCTCTTTTTCGGAGAGGAAGCGGTGAAATTCTGAATTATTGCTGGTGGCAACGATCAGGGTATCAATGGGCCATTTATACCCGTCGATTTCAATACTGCGATTTTGGATGACGCCCAGGTAGACCTGTACCAGATCTTTTTTATTTTTATAAATTTCATCGCTGAAATGGATCCCGCCGCCTGCTACGCGGGCTAATGCGCCTCGTCTTAGATCAAACCGATAGGGGTTGTTGGTATCGGTGATGTGCAGTAAACGCTGAATCGACTCCTCTCCCAACAGGTCGACCGAGGAGGATGTGATTTTGTCTTTGGCGGGGTATTTGCCGGTCACGGTCCCCAAACTTTCGGTTAGAGGAACCGGGATGATTTCAATGAATTCGAGCATATCATCGATGGCACCACCGGTAAAGTTTCTGATATTATTCCATATATAACCGCTGCAAGCACCCATGGGACGGTAATTTTCATAAAGAGTTTCAACTTGTTTGTCTGAAAAACCGATTTGTTTGGCAAGAAATTCTCTATTTTGAACGGGATCTTCAAATAGATTCATTCCCAGGATCATTGGGTCTTCATAGGTTTGTGATTCAATCGTGGCGATCCGGCCGTAATCGCCCAGTTTAGCGAGATCTAAAAACTTGAAAGTATACTTGCGGTTTTTTCCCTTTGACAGGAAAGCACGATATTTAGCGGACAGAAATTCAACCAAAAAGGTTTTACCGTTTCCCGGCTCGCCCACCAACACAAAGGCCATTTCTTTGGATGATCCACCCTCGGCAGCGTCTTTCACATAGGAGACAAAACTGTTAATCTCATCGTACATGCCGATCACATGCTTGGATCCCTCACGGAATAGACTGAAATCATATGTCGTTTTGCCGTTCACCACTGCTTTTGTGATGTCACTGTTCAGGATCATTCGCGAAACACTCTGAAAAGCATTTTCAAAACGACGATTGCCTTCCTTAACTTCGGCCAGATGGTGGCGGAGCGTGTTAGCGTTATTAGGCATTTTTCCTCCCCGAAAGGTTCAAATTAATTATTTAGCGGCCGTTGCCATGCAAACTGCACTGTAGATCCCACTACTGCCTTTCATAAATACTAGCCAGTAGCGGAGTTGAGGGTAATCTTAAATAGTGCGGCTTCCTGCCTTGGGAGAGTGATCAGTAGAGAGGTTTCGAATTTTTCAGTATATCCAAGTGTGCGAGCGTTAGATTTCCCAAAGGCCTACAGCAATATCGTAAGCACTATTCTTCAGGTGGCAACCCCGTTTACGCTGTTGAAACAGGTTTTCACGGTAACGCTTTATTGACATTAAAATGACGGTTTTGACATCATTCCGGCAATATTTGCTGGGATAATGTTTGCTTCCATTCTATAGTACTATATGTTTCGAGTCGATGCTTTCAAATGAAAACGCAATTTTTTTCTTTAATTTCAATAATATTCCAGATAATAAGTTAGTCTGACCTTATTGAGCGAAACGGCTTGCCAAAAGTTTGGCCGCAAGTTAAAGTATCTAAACCGGAGCATGCCGTTTACTACATGCAAAATTGATACCATGGGAAGTATATAGATTATTATGAAGCTTTCGAAACGTGCGGCATTTTATGTCTTTGGTTGGATTGCTAAAATCGTGGCGACCTTATGGTTGAGCACCTGTCGCGTCTCTGAATTCGGCCGCGGGATAGAAGCGCGCTATTTAAAAGACAATCCCGGAAAAGGGCTTCTTTACGCCAGCTGGCACAGGGGGTTGTTTTTTGTCATTTACTGGTACCGCAACCAGAACACTGTTTCAATAGCCAGTGCCAGCGAAGACGGCGAACTGGCCGCTCAGGCGGCCAAACGTTTCGGCTGGATAACCGCCCGGGGGTCTTCCTCCCGGGGTGGAAGAAAAGCCTACCGTGAAATGGAGGCGCTCGTTAAAAAAGGATACAAAGGCGGCCTGGTGGCGGATGCGCCCAGAGGACCGCGATTTATTTCCAAACCAGGGATAATTTATATGGCCAGACGCACCGGACTTCCAATCATACCGGTGATATGGAGCGCGGATCGATACTGGAAGTTGAAAAGCTGGGACCGGACCATCATCCCGAAAGCTTTTGCCCGCATCGTCGCCCTGTATGCGGATAGCTATCTATTTGTGCCGGCCGACGCTTCCCGGCAGGAGTGCGAGGAATATCGCCGGCAATTGGATTGCATGCTCAATCGAATCATGTATCAAGCCGACCATTTTTTCAAGACTTCGGGTGTAGCGGATCCCCGCCAAATCGAAGTGTCGGAACCCATACCATTGCCGGACTGACCCCTATGTTGCAACATTGGGGTTAATTTTCTGGGGGATTAAAACAGGATGCTTCAAAAATTATAACATGCTGAACTAATGAGAATGTTACTCCCAGTC
>CAMYLH010000607.1 GCA_947259065.1 uncultured Desulfobacterales bacterium | reverse complement strand
TCTGCAATTGAATAATAAACGCCACGACACAATAAACCGAAGCAAAGAGTTTGGGCCGTGGCGGTAATCAGAAAAGGTATCGTGCAGTATATTAAGGATACGAGTCTTATTTGCTGAAATAGGCGCCCGCAATCGATAAAAGAAGGGTTTCATAGATTAAAACCGGCACATAATTCCCATCAAAAATGTGGTAGGTAATACCGCCGCCAATAATAGCAGGAACAGCAAAAAAAACCAAAATCCCCAATTTTCTACTCACATTCATTCTCGCTTACCTCCCCGGACGTTGTTTTATATCCAACTCCCAGCCCTTTAAATAGTTCTCGAAAATTTGAAATAACTATTAGCAATAATTGCATATTAAGTAAAGAAAAAAACGCGTTATCTCTCTACAATCATGGCCATCCCCATACCACCGCCGATGCACATGGTAATGATCCCGGTATTGTAACCTTGGCGTTGCATGTGATTCATGCCGGTAACCATTTGGCGCGCACCGGTACAGCCGATTGGATGTCCAAGAGAGATTCCGCTGCCGAGTTCGTTGGGACGGTCCGTTTCGATGCCGAGCTCCCGCATGCAGCCGATGGCCTGGGAAGCAAAGGCCTCGTTGAGCTCGATCATGTCGATGTCGTTGAGCGTCATTGCGGCAGCCTTCAATGCTTTTCTGACGGCTGGAACGGGGCCCAACCCCATGTAGGCCGGGTCGACACCACCGGCGGCGAAAGCCTTGATTTTGACAATCGGCTCAAGACCAAGTTCTTTGGCTTTATCCGCACTCATCATCAAAACGGCGGCGGCGGCATCATTGATTCCCGAAGCATTGCCGGCCGTGACCGTACCGTCTTTTTTAAAGGCCGGCCTTAATCTGGACATCTTTTCCAAATTGGTATCCATCGGTCGTTCATCCGTATCAAAAACAATCTCACCCTTGCGTGTTTTAATGACCACCGGTGCGATTTCCTGGGCAAAAATTCCTTCCTTAATTGCCGCTTTTGCCCGGTTATGACTCAATACACCCAGTTCATCCTGTTCCTGTCTGCTGATCCCATACATGGCAGCAATGTTTTCAGCCGTCATACCCATATGATATCCGTAAAATATTTCATAAAGACCGTCGAATACCATCAGATCATAAATATCTCCAACCCCGGTCAGCTCCATTCTGTGACCCCAGCGGGCTTTGGGTAAGGCCATGGGAACCTGGCTCATATTTTCCTGCCCCCCGGCAAGGATGACATCTGCGGATCCGGTCATAATTGCCGATGCGCCCAGGGCAATGGCCTTGAGCCCGGATCCGCAAACCTTGTTAATGGTACAGGCTGGGGTTTCCTTGGGTATACCGCCGGCGATCATGGCTTGCCGCGCGGGATTTTGACCTTGGGCAGCCTGGAGGACATTGCCCATGATCACTTCATCAATGGCGATCTCGACAGCCGCGCTATCCCAATCATAGGACTTTTTTTCGAGATCGGTAATCCCCTGATCTTTCAGCTTATCCGGTGCGAATTCCATGGCAGCTACACCGGCAACCGGCTTTAAATTAGCCCTTTTTAAAGTATCCTTCATGACAATACCGCCAAGTTCTGCCACCGGTACATCTTTAAGACCACTGCCGAATGTTCCGATCGCTGTCCGAGATCCACTGACAATAACCACCTCTCTCATGCTCAATACCTCCTTTAACGCTTCGGTTGTAGATTTAGGAAAAATGATTATGTACCATATTCTTCAAGACAAGGTCAATGGTGCTGAATTTTCGTTCATAAAACAAAAAAAATAATTCTGGAAGCATTCAAAGCGTTACGGGAAAAGCCTAGCGCGGGTATGATCGGTTAACTGGATGGGTGTTATTTGTGGCTACCGGGTTTAAAGAAGCGGCCAGATTTGCTCTGCTTTGGGAAATAAGCCGAAGATGCCGCCCGTGTGTAGGAATATAATCTTCTCTCCGAAGCATCTGGGATCACGTTTCAATTCCTGAATCATGCCGAAAAATGCCTTGCCGGTGTAAACCGGGTCCAGGAAAATCCCTTCGGTGCGGGCGACTTCACATATAAGCTCGAGTTCTTCGCTCTGCGACAATGCATAGCCCAAACCGACGTAGCCGTCGATGATCTCAACGTCCCGCTGCCGGTCAAAATCGAGCACAAGATGATAGTCCGCGATCGCCTGCTCGCAAATATTGCCAATCGCCTGTACGAAATAGCCCCGATCTTTACGAACATTGATGCCGGCAATCCGGGCGTTCACATCGAATATTTTGGCGCCCAGTATTAAACCGGCGCTGGTTCCGCCGGAACCGGCGGCATTGATGATCGTGCAGGGTAGATGCCCACCGCCCAGGGTGTTGGTGATATCGTTGATCAACTCTTCCACGGCCCGGATATACCCCAGAGCGCCGAGCGCATTGGACGCCCCCTCAGGTATGGCGTAAGCTTTTCTTCCAGACTCTTGAAGGGATGTTGCTTCGCGCGCCATTAATTCATCCCGTTGTTTATATTCATCCGGGGAAATCCAGACAATCTCAGCCCCGACCATACGGTCAAGCAAAATGTTGCCTTCCAACGGCGGTGGGTTTGATGGGTCCGGGGTGCGCAAAAGCAGCCGGCAGTTCAGGCCCAACATAGCGGCCGCAATGGCGGTGGCTCGGCAATGGTTTGATTGGGCTCCACCACAGGTGATCACCGTATCGGCTTTCTGGCCCAGCGCATCGGCCAGGACAAATTCGAGCTTGCGAATTTTATTGCCGGACAGGGCAATGCCGCTGAGATCGTCCCGCTTGA
>CAMYLH010000606.1 GCA_947259065.1 uncultured Desulfobacterales bacterium | reverse complement strand
CAATTCTATTTTTCTGACAGGATCAACAGGATGGACAGGATTTAGCGATACGAAAACAAAATTATCCTGATAATCCTGTAAATCCTGTCTAAATTAATGTTACATATGAGGAAGAAATCGTTGCACGATAGTCGCCTTTGCAGGACGTCATCTGACGCAGCAGATGCGGTGAGATCGGCGATCCCAACTGGTTGGATGGTCTTGTCCCGTAGTAGCTCGAAAGGCGAAGCTGAAAGCAGAACACGAATCCCAAAGGGTAGACGGTAGCAGATAACGACCATGACTTTAATGAAAGAGGATGAGGTTATCATGGAATATTCCATAATCCCGGACGAGGAAGCCCTGAGCAAATGTGCGTGGTGCCAAAGCCAAATCAATGATCAAATGGAAGTCTTAGGTTTAGGTGCGAAGCTAAACCCGGATGCTGATTTATCTGAATATGAAAGCCATTGCATTCAGATCAGCCTGGTTTCGGAGGAAAAGCCGGTTTACATGATGGTAACCGCTCAAGGTTCTGAAGCCAGAAATTACGGTAATGACGGCATGTTTTTAATTTGTTCTGAAAGATGCGGCAAAAAATTAAAAAGCG
The DNA here is from genome assembly GCA_947259065.1 of uncultured Desulfobacterales bacterium. GTDB lineage: Bacteria > Desulfobacterota > Desulfobacteria > Desulfobacterales > JAFDCJ01 > JAFDCJ01. Next base: position 2,198 of record CAMYLH010000606.1, on the reverse strand, counting down.
TTTTGGAAAAAGAAATCTCCTTGGGAAAGATGTTTGAAACTGTTCGTCTCGGGTAAGACTACCGGTACATAAATGCAGAAGGGTCCTAGTAAAAATCTCGGTTCAAGTGTTCTATCAGGAGGGGTTTTGCAACCTATATATCCATTCATTCACGGAGGAAAAAATGACGAAGGAAAGAATTTACAACTTTAATCCGGGACCGGCAGCCCTGCCCCTTGTTGTGCTCGAAGAAATCCGGGAAAATTTTTTGAACTTCAACGGATCCGGTATGTCCATTACCGAGATCAGTCACCGATCCAAAGAATTTGACGACGTCATCAACGATGCGGTCGCCAGAACCAAACGGCTGCTGAATCTCGAGGACAATTTTCAGGTACTTTTTATCCAGGGAGGGGCCAGCATGCAGTTTTGCATGATCCCCATGAATTTTCTGTCGGCGGATAAGTCGGCGGACTATGTCGATACCGGCACCTGGTCCACCAAAGCGATCAAGGAAGCCGAGATCCAGGGAAAATCGATCCATGTGGTGGCATCTTCGGCGGATAAAAATTATTGCTACATCCCGCAAAACATACCGTTTAATGATGGGGCCGACCTCGTCCATCTCACCTCCAACAACACGATTAAAGGAACCCAATGGGCTGAATTCCCGGATACCAACGGTGTACCCATATTTTGCGATATGTCGTCCGATATCATGAGCAGACCGCTGGATGCTGCAAAATTCGGCCTGATTTATGCCGGCGCACAAAAAAATGCCGGACCGGCCGGTGTCTGTCTGGTTATCATCCGCAACGACATGTTGGATCTGGTGCCTGACACCGTACCGACCATGTTAAAGTATACGACCTATTCCGCTAAAAACTCCCTGTATAATACACCGCCGTGCTTTGCGGTGTATACGGTCCAGCTCGTGTTGAAGTGGCTGGAAGACACCGTTGGCGGCCTTAGAAAAATGGCGGCCTTGAACCAAAAAAAGGCCCAACTGCTTTACGATCTCTTTGACGCCGGTTCTTTTTACCGGGCAACGGCGGAACCCGACAGCCGCTCCCTGATGAATATCACCTTCCGCCTGCCCGACGAGGAACTGGAACAACAATTCATCCGCGATGCGCTTGAAAACGGCATGGGCGGTCTCAAGGGTCATCGTTCGGTGGGTGGTTGCCGGGCTTCATTATACAATGCGGTTTCGTTGGATGCGGTGGAAGTCCTTGCCGATTTTATGGCTACCTTTGAAAGGAAATATGGATAACCAAGTTAGTCCGCTTCGCTCGCAATTGGAATGATGGAACAATGGAATAGTGGAGTAATGGGTTCTGGGATAATGCAATTTTGGATTAATGGTCCCGCCACCAGCGGGATTGACGATAAAATTAAAATGGCTGTTATCCTTTTGAAAACCAATATTCCAGCGTTCTCTCCGAGGCGTAGGCGAACCGGAGGCCACCATTCCATTATTCCATTTTCGGGGCAAATTCGGAAGCCCTAAAATATCTAAATATTCTCAGTAGGTTGTAGAAATTCGGAGACGTTGGAAGATTGTCATTTCTGGTTTTTCTTGACTTTACGATTTATTACGAATAATTACATCTGTGAAATGTAAGCGCAGGTGAAAAACCCCGGAAATTTATTAGACTTCAAGGGCAGCATAGCGTAATTTTGAGATAAACTTACTGAAAAAGGAGGTACCAATGGACAAGATTCTACGAATCAACATGAGCGCAGAAGGAGGCCCTGAGATCAAAACTGAGCCCTTGGGTGATTATGCCGGCCTGGGTGGACGCGCGATGACATCAGGGATTGTCGCCAAAGAAGTCCCGCCGCTGTGTCATCCGCTCGGCGAGGACAACAAACTGGTGATCGCCCCGGGATTGCTGAGCGGCTCTGTGGCGGCCATGTCCGGTCGAATTTCGGTCGGCTGCAAAAGTCCGCTGACCGGTGGTATCAAAGAGTCCAATTCAGGCGGTCAACCCTCCCAGATGCTCGGCAGATTGGGATATGCCGCCATCGTCTTGGAGGGCAAACCCAAAGAAAAAGCACTCTATAAAGTATTCATCAACAAAGACGGGGCCGACATCAAAGAGGACAATGGCTTATGCATGCTCGGCAACTATGATGTTGTCGATAAGATGAAAGCCGAATACGGCGAAAAAGTCCACTGCATTTCCATCGGCCCGGCCGGTGAAATGAAAATGTCG